>JACQVA010000243.1 GCA_016210005.1 Deltaproteobacteria bacterium
GCCATGGGCCTCGGCCTGACAGTACACAGTACTGTCAGACTGGTGAGGATTTGCCCGGTCGGCTGCACGTTACCCACAGATTTGTCGCACACCCCCGGCCGCACCTGAGCGACTGCCGCTTCGTGCCGCTTGCCTCCGCGGGCCGGGTATGCGAGCAGGCGGGAGGGAGGCGGGTTGACATGCGGGCAGCGGAGGCACTGGCGTGGGTGGCGGTAGCAGTGACGGGGGCGTACGCCGTCGGCATGATCGCGCTGTGGCGCGGCGAGACGATCAACGCCGTCTGGTTCGTCATCGCCGCGGTGGCGGTCTATTCGATCGCCTATCGTTTCTACAGCGCCTTTCTGGCTGCCAAGCTCTTCGGCCTCGACGCCACGCGCCAAACCCCGGCTGAGCGCATCAACGATGGGCGCGACTTCGTCCCGACCAACCGCTGGGTGGTCTTCGGCCACCACTTCGCCGCGATCGCGGGGCCCGGGCCGCTGATCGGGCCGACGCTGGCGGCCCAGTTCGGCTACCTGCCCGGCACGCTCTGGATTCTGGCCGGGGTCGTGCTCGGGGGCGCGGTGCAGGACTTCTGCATCCTCTGCGGCAGCCTGCGACGCGACGGCCGTTCGCTCGGCCAGATGGCCAAGGACGAGATCGGTCCGGTCGGCGGCTTCGCCGCCCTGCTCGGCGTGTTTTCGATCATGATCATCCTGATCGCGGTGCTGGCGTTGGTGGTGGTGAACGCGCTGCGGGACAGCCCGTGGGGCACGTTCACCGTTGGCGCCACGATCCCGATCGCCATGCTGATGGGCTGGTACATGAAGGTCGTCCGGCCCCACGACGTCAAGGGCGCCACCGCCATCGGGCTGGTTCTGCTGGCTTTCGCCCTGGTCGGTGGCCGTTGGGTCGACAACCACCCGACGCTAGCCGGCGTGTTCACCCTCAACGCGACGCAACTGGCCTGGTCGATCATCCTTTACGGCTTTGCCGCGTCGGTGGTACCGGTGTGGCTGCTGCTGGCACCGCGCGACTATCTCTCCACCTTTGTCAAGCTCGGCACCATCGGCCTGCTGGCGGTCGGCATTGTGGTCATGCGTCCGGAGATCGAGTTGCCGGCGCTGACCCGGTTTGTCGACGGCAGCGGCCCGATTTTCGCCGGCAAGGTGTTCCCGTTCTGCTTCATCACGATTGCCTGCGGGGCGATCTCCGGCTTTCACTCCTTGATATCTTCCGGCACAACTCCGAAGTTGTTGAGCCGGGAGACCGATGCGGCGATGATCGGCTACGGCTGCATGCTGCTGGAGTCGTTCGTCGCCATCATGGCGATGATCGCGGCGGCGGCGTTGCAGCCGGGGGTGTACTTCGCGATCAACAGCCCGGCCGGCATCGTCGGCGCCGACCCGGCAGCGGCGGCCGCGAAGATTTCCAGCTGGGGCTTTGTCGTGACGCCGGAGCAAATGGCGGCACTCGCCCGCGACATCGGCGAGCGTTCGTTGTTTGCCCGCACCGGCGGCGCACCCAGCCTGGCCGTCGGCATGGCACACATCTTCACCCGCGCCGTCGGCGGCACCGGGATCGCGCTGTGGTACCACTTCGCCATCATGTTCGAGGCCCTGTTCATCCTGACCACGCTCGATGCCGGCACCCGCGTCGGGCGCTTCATGCTGCAAGACTTGCTAGGTCACTTCTGGGCACCATTGGGGCGCACCAGCTGGTATCCCAGCGTCCTGTTCACCAGCACGCTAGTGGTCGGCGCTTGGGGTTACTTCCTCTACCAGGGAGTGATTGACCCGCTCGGCGGCATCAACATCCTGTGGCCGCTGTTCGGCATCTCCAACCAACTGCTGGCGGCGATTGCGCTGTGCGTGGCCACCACCTTTCTCATTCGTGAGGGCCGCGGCCGCTATGCCTGGACCACGTTGTTGCCGTTGGCCTGGCTGCTCGCCGTCACCATGACCGCCGGCTATCAGAAGATCATGTCGGCCGATCCGGCCATCGGCTTTCTGGCGCAGGCGAACCAGCTGGCCGCGGGTCAGGCGGCGGGCACCGTACCGGCGGAGAAGCTGCGGCAAGTCAGCACCCAGATCTTCAACCTCCGGCTAGATGCCGCAGTCACCGCTTTGTTCATGGCGCTGGTGGCGTTGATCGTGATCGAGGCGGCGCGGGCGTGGTGGCAGATCCGGTGCGCGCAGGCGACATCGCCGCTGCCAAGCACGGCCCCGTGACGGATGCGTGACACGTCCCCTACGGCGTGTGACGGGAACAAGGCGATAGGCCGAGGGCTCGCGCCAAGGCGCCAAGCCGCGAAGGGGGATCGGGGGAACTTGCCCGAGGAAAGACATCAATGAGGCGTGAGCTGGCGCAAACCACGCGCGTCTTCCGCTGTTCAAGCTCCGACGCTTCGCACGACTTGGCGCGAGAGATTGTCCGGGGCAACGGTGGGTTCAGGGCTGCTCGCCGACCCGTGCCAACGCATCCCGATACGCGCTGCCGGCCGGATCGAGTCGGAAGCCCGCTGCAATGAGTTGATCGAGAAGTGGTTTGAGGGCGTCGATCTTACCGTCAAGCCGCGCCCGCACGAGTAGACCCACAGTGCCGGTGAGGGGGAGGTGCTCTTCGAGGCAGACACGGCGCACAGCCCTATCGTCGGTGATGACGGTGGCGTGCCCGTTCTCGATTGCGCACGCGACGACCTCCGTGTCCGCCGGTGACAGCGTGGGGCGCCGCAGCCGGGCAAGCAGCGTCTGGTCACCTATCGGTGACAACCGCGCCCTATTGGACCCGGGGACCTCCAACTCGGAATCCAGCCACCCTTCTTCATACTCGCAGATCGGTACTCGATGAGCAGCGAGCACCTCGAGAAAACTCCGATACCCGAGCCCGAGCAGCTCCGCACCCCTGCGCACGCTCACCCGTCCCAGCCGTACCCAGTCGAGCACCAGTGCCTGCTTGGCCTCGTCCGCCGCTTTCTGCTCGTCGCCGATCACCGCATCGTACAGGGCGTCGGGAAGTTCCCATTCCAATCGTACGGCCTTGCTCATTGTCGTACTCCGGTCATATCTCAATTGACGTCAAGCAGCCACATCCGGTCGGTCCTGTCGGTCGGTAACGGTGGAGGCGTAGCGGAGGACTTCGCTGAGCGCTTCGCGGGGGAACTCGGAGTACTCGCGTACGATGTCGTCGTACGATATCTCTTCGGAAAGGCAGGCAAGGATGAACGAGACGGAAAAGCGCGTGCCCCGGATCGTCGGCTTGCCGCCGAGGCGGTTGGGATTGGTTACCAAGTGGGCGTATCCAGGGATGGGGGTGTCATCCATGGCCAACATTCTCCCGCGAAACAGCGCTCAAGTCGAGCGGCGGTCCGAGCGCCGAAACCAGGTGCGGCCGTTGGCGGAGCCAACGCCACCCGATGCCCGCCGGGGTTGACCCGGGCTGCGGTCTTGTTGGATGAAGGTGGCGGCCTGTGACGGGAACAAGGTGATCGAGGGAGGGCTCGCGCCAAGGCGCCAAGCCGCGAAGGGGGATGCGGAGGAGCTTGCCCGAGGAAAGACCTCAATGAGACGTAATCTGGAGAGAGCCACGCGCATCTCTCGCTGTTCCATCTCCGAGGCTTCGCGCCTTGGCGGCTTGGCGCGAGAGATTGTCCGGGGCAACGGTGGGTTCTGATGAAGCTGAGCCCGGGAGTGAACGGCGGTGACGCTGCTTGATCTGCTCAACCCGGGGTGGACGCCGCCGATTGTCGGCTCGCCTCTCAATCCACCGGTTGGCTCCATGACCGGGCCTGAGGTAGATTGCTGCTATGGAACCGAAGACGCTCGACGAAATCTGTGCGGCCCTGCGCGAGCTCCTGCCGACGCTGCGGGCAAAATATCGCGTCTCGTACCTGGCGGTGTTTGGTTCCCATGTGCGCCACGCGGCTCGGGAGTCGAGCGACGTTGACGTGCTCGTCAGCTTCTCGGATCCGCCCGGGTTGCTGCGGTTCGTTGAGCTCGAGAACCTGTTGAGCGCCCGTCTCGGCCTCAAGGTGGATCTGGTGATGCGGGAGGCCCTTAAGCCCCGCATTGGCCGTCGCATCCTGGCGGAAGCTGTCCCCGTATGACGACCGCCCCGTCGCGTGATTACGTCGACTATCTGACCGACATCGTCGAGGCGGCGACCAAGGCCGTCGGTTTCGTGCAGGGCATGCCGTTCGAACAGTTCGAGAGCGACGACCGCACGGTTTTTGCCGTGGTCCGAGCGCTCGAGATTGTCGGCGAAGCGGCGAAGCGCATTCCCGAGTTCGTGCGAACGCAATACCCAATGGTCCCTTGGAGTTCGATGACGGGCATGCGTGACAAGCTCATTCATGACTACTTCGGGGTCAATCAGATGGTGGTCTGGAAGACGGTCACGGAGGACCTGCCGCCGGCCATCCCACTTCTGCAGCAGGTGTTGAAGGACATGTCGGCGAAGGAAGGTGAGCCTTCCTAAGCGCGGGTCATGGGGCGGGCAGTCGCGCACGCTGCGTGGCAGGCAGCTCACAGTCGATCTGCGCAGCAGCCAGGTCATGCCGGAGGAGGGTCCGAAGGCCGAGGGCCGGGGTTGACCCGACCTGCCGTTCTGTTGGATGAAGGTCGCGGCCTGTGACGGGAACAAGGTGATCGACGGAGGGCTCGTGCGAAGGCGCCAAGCCGCGAAGGGGGATGTGGAGGAGCTTGCCCGAGGAAAGACCTCAATGAGATGTGATCTGGAGAGAGCCACGCGCATCTCCCGCTGTTCCAGCTCCGAGGCTTTGCTTTGGCGCGAGAACCTGTCCGGGGCAACTGTGGGTTCAAGGCGCTGAGCCGAGGAGCGAACGGTGACGCTGCTTGATCTGCTCAAGCTGGAGTGGACCTTCTTCAGGCTGAAGGCGCCACGCTTCGCGCGGGTCGGCGGCGGCGATTTGCTGCTCGTCACACTTCGTCGGCGGTCACCGCGACGGCAAAGGGCACACCGAGCGTCTCGAAGTGCCGCTGCCCGCACCGCACCTTGTCCGCCTCGGTCGTGCGGAGCTTCAAGAAGTCTCGCGTCCCCTTGGTCTCGCGCACGAGGTAGAGCGCTTGACCATCGTGCTTGAGGATGGCCCAGTCGGGATTGTACTTGCCCACCGGCGTATCGATCTCGAACCAGCCGGGTAACTTCACGAAGAGTTTGATGTCTTCGCGCTCGTCGAGCCGCCGGGCGAACTCTCGCTCCACCTCCGATTCGTAGACGACGTATTCGTAGACTGACTTCGTCACCTGCTGGGCGGTGAGGTAGTTGATCAGCTCTTCGTTCTTGAAGAGCATCATCTGCCACTCCGATTCTGGCCCAGAACCACGAATCTGCTCGTACTTGATGCCGTCCACCAGCAGGCGGTGCAGCTCGTACTTGAGAATCGCCGCGACAGCATCCATGAAGCGCTGCGGGTTGTTGAAGAACTCGCCGAGTCTCCCCGATGCCTTGAGGATGCGTACCAATGTCGAACGCGTAAGCTCCGTTTCGTTCTGTAGGTATGCAAGTACGTCCGGGAGCGGGCTACGGTAGGTCGCTTGCTCTTCGGCCGCGCTCACAGCTCTGGTCGCCACGCCGCCCTTGGTTACGTCAATCTGCCCGCTCAGCACCTGTATCTTGGGCACCTCGATTCTTTCCATCCGGCGGATGGCGTCCACAGCGTGCTGCACGAGCTTCTCAGTTTCGAACTCCACCCGGTACGTCGTCTTAGGCTTGATGTGATCCCACAACGCCTGAAACTCGGGGCTGAGCTGGACTTCCTTCCGCAGCCGATTGATTCCTTCGTCTCGGTCTTTGCGGATGTGGCGTTCAATCTGGTACGCCGCCAACAGATCCACCACCGCCGGCGCCAGATCGCGGTGTGCTTCCGGTAGCTCCAGCCTGAAATCCTTGCGCTTCGGGTCGAACGCCGGCTGAATGCGCCCGTCAGCATCGAGCATCTTCTGCTCGACCAGCGCGGTTCGGATCACCTCGGCCACATCCCTGCCGATTGGTTGCTCGACGCCATCGACGACGCGGATGAGCTTGGCCAATGCGGTGATGGGCACCCTGCCGAAGGTCACGCCGCAGTCTTCCTCGTACTCGGTCTGCAACGCGCGGGCGAAGTCCTCGTAGCTCTCGTTGGCCATGACGTAGAGCTTGTTGACCGACTCATCGAAAACGCGCAGGCCGTTCTGGTCCACCGGCAGGCGCAACCCGCGGCCAATCTCCTGGCGTTTCTTCACCGCGCTCTTCGTCTCGTTCAGCGTGCAGATTTGGAAGACGTTCGGATTGTCCCATCCCTCGCGGAGCGCCGAGTGGCTGAAGATGAAACGCAACGGCTCGTCGATCGAGAGCAGCCGCTCCTTCTCCTTCATGATCAGGTTGTAGACCTCATCGTCGGCCTGGGTGTCGCCGCGCGTGTCCTTCAGCACGCCCTTCTTGTCCTGGGCGAAGTAGCCGTTGTGCAGCTTGTCCATTGGCTGCCCGATCCACTCCAGCTCCCGGTAACGCTCGTCCTTCGCCAAAGCGGCCAGCTCCGCCTCGAATAACCCGGCGAACTTGCCCTTCACCGGCCGACCTGCGGCGTCGTAGTCGCGATAGTTGGCGACGCGGTCGATGAAGAAGAGGCTCAGCACCTTGATGCCCCGTGCCCGCATCTGCATCTCCTTTTCGAGGTGCCGTTTCACGGTGTGCTTGATCTGCGCGCGCCACACGTCGTCACGCATGCCGCCGATTTCCTCGCCCAAGCGCAGCACGCGGCCGTTGTTGAAGCGGAGACATTCGTTGCCGGGCTCGGCGTTGATCTCGGCCACCGAAAAGCCTTGCTGGTAGCAGGCGCGTTCTTCGGAAAGCGCGAACAGGTCAGCGCCGTTCTTGACGGTGACGGTCTTCTCACTCGGCCCTTCGGGCGTCTGCACGTGGATGCGCAGCTTGGCCTTGATGCCCTTCTTGTAGTCGATCTGCTCGACGCGCACGAAAGCATCGTTGGCGCCGCCGTGGCTCGCGGCGCTGGCGACGACGATCTGCTTGACCAGCTTCAATTCGAAGGCGCGCACCGGATCGAGTCGATAGACGAGGTTGTACGAATTGCGGTGGGTCGCCGAGTAGCGCAGCGTGCACAGCGGGTTCAGCGCCTTGATGGCTTCCTGGGCCTTGTCGGTGTTGTCCACGCTCTGCGGCTCGTCGATGATGACGATGGGACGCGCCGCCTGCACGAACTCGATGGGCTGGCGACCGGAGAGCCTGTCGCTCTCCTTGTAGATGACGTTGCTCTTTTGCTCCTCCTCGGTGCCGGTGAAGTTCTTGCGGAAGGCGTCGATGTTGATGACCAGGATCTGCAACGCGTTGCTCACGGCGAACTGCCGCAGGCGGTTCACCTTCTTGGCGTCATACACGAAGTGCTCGAACGCCAGGTTGTTGTACAACGCGCGGAAATGCTCGGCGGTGATCTCGATGTTCTTCAGCACGCCTTCGCGGATGGCGACGCTGGGCACCACGATGATGAACTTCTGGAAGCCGTAGCGCCGCGACAACTCGAAAATGCTGCGCAGGTAGACGTAGGTCTTTCCGGTGCCGGTTTCCATCTCCACGGAGAAGTGCGGACAGCGGCGCGCGGCGTTCGCGGGCGCATCGAAGAGGTCCCAGGCTTCGAGGGGCGCACCGAGATCAGTCAGGTCGATGTCGTTGCGCGCCTGCGCCGCACGCGTGTTCGCCGCGAGCTTCTCTTCCGCCAACAAGAGCCGGTTGCCGACGCCCAGCTCGGTGCGGTCTTGGCCGGCGAACAGGCCGCCCATGTCGCCGATCTTGATGACCGCGAATTCCGGCGCGCCTTGCGGCTGGCCGGCGAAGAGGTCGGTGACTGCCGCGACGGCGTCGAGCTGGAAGGGCTGGTTGGGGTCGAACTGTAGCTTCATTCGCTCAATCGAGCACCCAGCAACCGTGTTCCTTGATGACGTCGTACATGGCGTCGGGCGCGATATCGATTTCGCCCGGCCACTCGACGAAGCCCTCGTCACAGCGTGCCTGCGCGAAGAGAGCCGGGTCCTTGAGCGCCTCGAATACGCCGTAGAGGTGTGACTCCTTGAACACGACCTCGCCGCTCAAGCCGTCGGCGAAGCGCACGGCCAGCCGCAGGTGTTCCAAGGGTTTCACGCTCACAACCTTGTAGTGCATAGTTCACCTCAATCCAGTGGTGCGATTTTCTTTGGCTGCTGTTGCTTCTGGCAGAGATCCCAATCCTCCTGCAGCTCGACGCGATGCAGGGCCGCCCATTCCAGCACCAGTGCCTGAGCACGGCGCGGCAATCCGCCCGCCAAGACCTGCAAGGTCTGGATGGCGATCTGCGCCGTCGAGTCGCCGTACTCGGCGTGGAAATGCGGGGGCGCGTGTTCGTCGAAAAACATGCGGATGATTATGCCGTAAAACCTGCTGATCGTTGGCATGCCCCTTCCCTCACACCGTCTTGAAGCTTACCACGCCCTTGGTCTTGAAGATCTGCACGGCGTTGGCCTTGAGCTGGTCGTTGCCGGCAAACCCCTCGTCGAGGCAGACGACGCGCTCGGGCTTCCGATCCGCCATCGCGCGGATGAGTTCGAGCGTCAGATCGCGTTCGAGGCAGATGAGCATCGCGCCGCTTGCCACGGAATACACGAGGAACCTCTCACGCAGAGACGCGGAGTCGCAGAGCTCTTGGTTCCTGCTACTCTCTGGCCTCCGCGTCTCTGCGTCTCCGCGTGCGATTCTGATCGTCTCTACCGGTGTCGTCAGCGGGTAGCCGCTCTTGAGTAGAATCTCGTAGAGGATGTCGTCCGGCGTGCGGCCGTCGCGGATGTGATCGATGTGCAGTTCGAGTTGCCGCCCCAGCGTCTGCGCGTCGTGCTCCACCTTGGCGTCCCACGGCTTGAAGTTGGATTCAGCGAGCTTGAAGACGCGGAAACCGAGATCCGGCGCTGGTAGGGGCGCGTCAGGTAGGGACGCCTCGCCGAGGCGTCCGTCGAATAAACCATTTTGCCTCGGCGCGTTCGGCGAACGCGCCCTACCGTCCTCCTCGTTCAGCTTCTTGATGACCCGTCGCACGCGCTCCTTGGCGATGTCGGAGATGGTCGGGAAGTCCCCGCGGCCGGTGGGTTCGGGAAGTTGGACCAGGATGAACCTCCGGTTGCCACCATCCTGCTTGCTCAGGTCGAGGACCGCGTGCGCAGTGGTGGCTGACCCAGCAAAGAAATCGAGAACGATGCCTTGGTCGTCCATGCCAACTTGCAGTAAGTATCGCAGCAACTCCTTCGGCTTGGGGTACTGGAATGGAATCCCGCTCTCCTCCAGCTCGGACCGCATCCGCTCCGTAGTGCCCATGTTCCGCAGCACGGAGAGGACGTTGCGCGCCTTCTCTCGGTCACGCCTGTAGTAGACGACACCTCGCTCGGAAAGGAAAAAGGACAAGCGATCTCCACCGTCGTCGATGGGTTGGCAACCGTTCTCGATGAACGCGCGCAACTTATTCAGGTTTGCCCATCCACTGAAGACACGACACGGCGAAGTCAGTTTCCCATCCTGGACCGTCATTCGGCCCAGCCGGACCGGATACGTGACCGAGTACTGCTCGGTCAATTCCCTTGTGATGTATCCCCTGGCCGCGCAAGCATCGAAATACTGAACAGGCACCTCACTCGGTGGCAAGTCGATCACGCTCCCAGCACATGGGAAGCCCCTCGGTAGCGACACTTCGCTCGGTGGGTTGCCTGGGCCATTCTTGGTGATCGAGTTCTCCGCAAACCCCTTCCACAAGTTGCTCTCATCGCGCGTGTTAGGGTCTACCACATGGCCAAGCGTAACGGCCTCGAGGTTCTTGGCATACATGACCACATATTCGTGATTCACCTTCACATCAAACTGATTGTCGGTGTGCCCTTCTGTGTTCCACACGAACTGAGCAACGAAGTTCTCCTCGCCGTTGACCTCATCACAAATCCTTCGAAGGTTACTCACTTCGTGATCATCGCCCGAGATCAAGATCACTCCATCCTCCCGCAGGAGGTTTCTCGCCAGATACAGCCGCGGGTACATCATGGTCAGCCACTTGGAGTGGAACCGGCCCTCGATCTCCGTGTTCGAGCCGAACTTCTTGCCTTCGGCATCGACTTGGCCGGTATACTCCAGGTAGGTCTGCAGCGACTCGGTGTAGTTGTCTGGGTAAATGAAGTCGTTGCCGGTGTTGTACGGCGGATCGATGTAGATCATCTTGACCTTGCCCAGGTAGGATTTCTGCAAGAGCTTCAGCACCTCCAGGTTGTCGCCTTCGATGATCAGGTTCTCGGTGGTGTCGAAGTTGACGCTCTCTTCCGGGCACGGGCGCAGCGTCGCCAGGCTCGGGCTCTGGATCGTCTTGAAGCATTCGGCTTTGCCCGGCCAGTTCAGGCCGTAACGTTCCTTGCCGGCGTCAACCGTCTCGCCGAGCGCGAGCTTCAACCGATCGAAGTCGATCTTGCCGTCTTCGGTGCGGATCTCGGGAAAGAGGCGCAGCAGCTCCTGCTTCTTGTCCTCGGCGAGGTCGTGGGAGCGCAGGTCGAGGTGTTCGGGTTCGTTCGTCATGGCCTCGTCTTCTTTCTGGGTTTCACATGGCGCGGTGTGGCCCGCCGCGCAAGGGGTGGGAGCTGCCGTCGTTCACGGGCCTGCATGGCCTCCGCCAACCGGGCTCGCTCGCGCTGCAACTCCTGGCGCAGCTCCTCTTCCGTGGGAAGCATGAGCCGGTACTTGGAGGCGAACAGCCTGCGGTTCTCCTTGAGTACGCTGTAACGGACGATGGTCTCGTCCTTCTCGGTGCAGAGGATCAGGCCGATGGTCGGGTTGTCCCCCTCGGCGCGCATCCGATCCTCGAACAGACGCACATACATGTCCATCTGGCCGATGTCCTGATGGACCAGCTCGCCGACCTTGAGGTCGATCAGCACGAAGCACTTCAGCAGGTAGTTGTAGAAGACCAAGTCGATGAAGAAGTGCTTGGTCTCGGTGGTGATCCGGTACTGCCGGCCCACGAACGAGAAGCCTTTGCCGAGTTCCAAGAGGAACCGTTGCAGATTGCCGATGATGGCCTCTTCGAACTCCGTCTCGGTAAATCCTGGCGGCATCGGGAGCCCGAGGAATTCGAGCACGTAGGGGTCTTTGAGATGGTCGTCGGGCGTGGGCGACTGGGCGGTGGCGGCCTTTGCGGCGCCGGAGGACTTGCGCCGCGATGTGAGGAGCCGTTCATAGTAGAGCGAGTTGATGTTGCGCTCCAACTGGCGCGTGCTCCAGTGCTGGTCGGCCGCCTCGCGGGTGTAGTACTCGCGGGCCTGCGGGTTCTCGACCCGCATGATCAGCCGGTAGTGGGACCAGCCCAATTCTCTACGCAGTGCGTAGAGAATCTCGCCGGAGGGATGCGTGAGATAGAACTGCCGGAAGTTCCAGACATTCGCTTCGGAGAATCCCCTGCCGAACTCGGCCATCAGTTGCCGAGAGACGTCGTGAATGAGCTGTCTTCCGTACTGCGCCCGGGCTCGTCCCCTCTGCTCCTCTTCGACGATACGTTTTCCGATGTGCCAGTAGGCTTCCACCATGCAGAAGTTCACCGCCTCGAACGCCTTGGTCCTGGCGTGGCGGACGATCTCCCGGATCTCCCGCACCAGCGCGGCTGCGGTCGCAGGCGCCTTGTCCTCTTTGCATGCGATTGGCCTCGATTTCACGCAAGCCTCCAGCATACGGCAAAGAGCGGTTGTGTGTCGATGCGCTGCTCCAGCCGCCGGCTGATCTCGTCCAGCAGCGCATCCTTCTGCCGGTCAAGATCGCGGCTGGCTTGGTCGTAGGCACGCCAGGCGTCGTCGCGCTTGGCTTCCAGTTTGCGCACCTCGCGCTGCCGCTCCAGCTTCTCCGGCAGGTTGGGAGCGAGCCGGGCGGCCTTCTTCATCTCTTTGAGCGCCTCGTCCAATTCTTCCAGCTCAGTCTTGAGCGTGGCCCGGCGATCCTCGGCCCAATGATCGAGCTTGTCCATCTCGGCATCGAACCACCGGCCGTTGCGCGCAGTCATCGCGTCCAGAAGCGCCTGTCGGTTGCGCGCCTGCGCCTCGTTCAGCACGGCTGCAATGTCCGCGGGAACGGCGCGGGGCCGGCCCTGGGTCAATGGCATTCGAAGAGCCTTCGACACTGGACCTCGTCCAGCGCCTCACCGCCGTCGGTGACGCCGACGAACGCGATCTGGTCCTCGATTTCCAGGGCGCTGACCGTGACCCGAGCGCAACTCAGCCAACCGCCTCCGCCTATGAGTGGCTCAAGAATGGCAATGTGCTTCCGGCTCTCGCGGTAGTGAAACGTCACCTCGGCCGGTTCGGCGATCAGGGCTTGCGCTCGCCCCAGCAGGCGCTGCGCCAGCGGATGGCCCACGCGGTAGGTGTTGACGTCGTTCGCCCGCCTCCCCATGCGGTATGGGCCGGGGTGAATGGTCTCGCCGGGGAAAGGATTGCTGCGCAGCAGGAAGCTGTACTCGTTGGACTCGAAGCGGGCATGCTCCGCGAGCAGGTAGCGGGTGAGCAGCCAGAGCTGCTGATTGAAGCGGTCGAGGAAGTCGTGGCTCTGGATGCGCACCTTCTCGACGACTTCCTGGTCGAAGTTGTCGAGCAGCTTCTCGCGCGCGTCGCGCTCGCCCGCGACGATTTCCGTCTCCAGCTCCTTCTGGAGTTGGTCGAACTCGAACTGGATCTGCTCCGGCGTGCGGCACTTCTGGTAGATGGCCGCGATGCGCTTCTCGAAGTCCACGCCGGATTCGAGCGCGCCCAGCACCTCGTCGCTGGCGCCGAAGACGCCGCTGAACAGGCGGAATTTTTCGTCGAGCAGTTGATAGACCCGCAGGTCGGCGGCGTTGCTCTTGTTGAGGAAGTTGACCACCACCACATCGAACTTCTGGCCGTAGCGATGGCAACGGCCGATGCGCTGCTCGATGCGTTGGGGGTTCCAGGGCAGGTCGTAGTTCACCACCAGATTGCAGAACTGCAGGTTGATGCCCTCGGCCGCGGCCTCGGTGGCGATGAGGATGGCCGCTTCGTCGCGGAAGTACTCCACCAGAGCGGCGCGGATGTCGGCGCTGGGCGATCCGGTGATGTGGTCGGTCCCCTCGTGCTGTTTGAGCCAGCGCTGATAGATCGCCTTGGAGGTGGGGTCGCTGTTCGTGCCGTTGAAGAGCATGACCATGCCGGCGAACTCGGTCTGTTCCAACACGCGGAAGAGGTACTCCTGCGTGCGGCGCGACTCGGTGAAGATGACGGCCTTCTGCTGGAGCGTGGCTGTCCCCTGATTCTTCTGCGCCTCCGCCGCGGCGGCGAAGCCGCGCCGCAGCGCGGTCAACAGCACTTCGCCTTTCGAGTTCTTGACGATGGAGCGGGCCAGCACGTGGAACTCGCGAAGGCGCGTCATTTCGCGCCGTAACTCTGCCAGCTGTTCGGGCGTGAGCCGTGCCCGCTCCGGCGGCGTGGGACCATCCCCGTCCTCGTCCCACTCATCGGCCAACTCCTCCAGTTCTTCCCAGTTCTCCGGCAACTCCTCGGGTGGTGCGTCCACTGCTTCGGCAACGGCCGCGGCGGCCTCCAGCTTGTGGACGAGACCATCCAGGGTGCTGGATATGGCATAGGTGGACGACGCCAGCAGCTTGCGCAGGATCAGCGTCATCAACTGGCGCTGGCTGGCAGGAAGGGCGTAGAGCGTCGGCCGCTGCAGGTACTCGGAGACCAAGTCGTACAGCCGCTGCTCTTCTGGCGTGGGCACGAACTCCTGCACCAGCGCGTGGCGATTCGTGTACTTGACGTACTCCAACACCTGCCGGCGGAGGGTGCGCTTGCACAACGGCTTGAGGCGCTCTTTGAGATCCACGAAGTCGGTGTCGTTGCCCAGACGCGTGAAACGGGTGCGATAGCTCTTCAGATCCCCGAAGGCATAGTCATCCACGATGCTGACCAGTCCGTAGAGTTCGAGCAACGAATTCTGGAGCGGGGTGGCGGTGAGCAACACCTTGGGGAACGCCGCCACCGCCTGCTTGATTGCGACCGCGATCTTGCTGGTGGTCTTGTAGACATTGCGCAGCCGGTGCGCTTCGTCGATCACCACCAGCGCCCATGGCGTCTGGCGGACATAGGGCTCCTTGGTCCGCGCAAACTGGAAGGAACACAGAACGACCGCGTCCTGCTGGAAGGGATTCAGGTTCCCGGCGCGGATGGCGTCGTTGAAGCTGCGGGTTTCCAGAATCACTGACGGGAGGTAGAACTTGTCGGCCAGTTCCTGACTCCACTGCTTCCGCAGGTTGGCCGGCAGGATCACCAACAAGCGCCGCTTGCGCTCCGCCCATTTCTGCGAGAGCAAGAGACCCGCCTCGATGGTCTTTCCCAGCCCTACTTCATCCGCCAGAATCGCGCCGCGCGAGAACGGGCTACGGAAGGCGAAGAGGGCGGCTTCGACCTGGTGCGGGTTCAAGTCCACTTGCGCGTCGGCAAGCACCGGGGCAAGCTTCTCGACGCTGTCGGAAGAGCAACGCTTGGTCAGCTCGTAGGCGAAGTACTTCGCGTGATAATCGGTCAGTTGCACTTGGGCAATCAACCTCCGGGATGATTGGCGTCCACGCTCAGCACCCTTGTTGCCAAGCAGCCAAGATGTCAAGCGAACCGGCGGCCGAAGTGGAAGCCACGGCAGCGCGCCGGCTCGCCAGCATGCGCGACGTGCAGGCCGCTATCGACGAGGCATCACGAGCCGGGTGGAGACGCCGATTGAGTGCGGCTTGTGCGCCTTGCGCAGCGGCCGATCACCGCCGTGCGCTGCCCACCCAGTTCGTGCTATTGGAATCCGTGAGGTGGAAGCCGCGATGGAAGCGCCTGGCGAAGTGAGCAGGGTAGACAGTTACCCTGCGCTCAGCGAGCAACTGCTCCGCGAACTCGTACGACGGGTCTTGTCTGTGGGCTCCCCGCGCAAGATTGTCCTGTTTGGATCACACGCGGCCGGACGCGCGCGCCCGGACAGCGACCTCGATGTGCTGATCGTCGAGGACTCCGACCTCCCGCGCTATAAGCGCTCGGCCCGGTATCGCCGCGCGCTCTGCGGGCTCTTCCCGGCCAAAGACATCGTGGTCTGGACCCCGACAGAGATCGAGGAGTGGCGAGCCGTGCCCCACGCGTTCATCACGACCATCTTGGCCACCGGGAAAGTCCTGTATGAAGGATAACGCCGCCCTGGCGGCCGGCTGGATCCGCAAGGGGGATAGTGACCTCGCCGACGCCCGCCGTACGGTCGACAGCGACGGGCCCTACGACACGGCGTGCTTTCACGCGCAGCAGGCCGCTGAGAAATATCTCAAAGCGTTAAGCCGCTCCTGCCGCTGGCGGAGTTCTGCGAGCTGGACCTGACTGAGTTGTCGGGTTACGCGGTCGAACTTCGCTACGATGCAGATTTCTGGCCGGAACTGGGTACGGCCGGGCAAGCCGTGACCCTTGCGGAGCATGTGCGGCAACTGATCGTCTCGACACTGCCTGCAGAAGCCAAGCGGTAGCAATAGAGGTAGAGCGTCCGCTCTGGGATGCAAGCGTCGCCGCCGACGTGATCGCGGAAGTGGTCAGGGCATTCGACGGCTATCGGGCTCGGCGGCTCCGGCCATACTCAGGGCAGGCAACCTTGCGGCCGGTACTGGTAGCGAACGGAGACCTTACCCGGGGTGCCCGAAGAGAGGCCAGCACACGCGACATCCAATGCGTTGATGCAGCCGCTCTCTGGCAATTGCTCGATGCCACCCCTTGCACCGCAGCCGAGGTGAAATCAATGGCCGCGCGCCGACTCGCCAGCATGCGCGACGTGCAGGCGGCCATCGACGTGGTGGCACGAGACAGCCTTGACGTCAGGCATTGCGCGACGCCATTCTTGGCTCAGCGGGCTCGGCGATTGCGGTCATGCGCAGCGGGCGCGGCCTTGTGGCCGGTACTCTCACCAACGGCGATCTCACCCGGCGCACGAGAAGAAGGGCCAAGGTGCACGCCGTGTAGCTGGTCGAGGGCGGCTTGGTGCGGCTCCTGCTCGTCTGCCCGGCGAAACGCTGGTTCAAGCCCGCAAGGCGCAAAGAAACCACCGCGCTGATCGACGCCCAACTCGCGCCGCTAGGCTAGGACTGAGGGAGTGTGGTGCCGAGCTCGCCTGCGCCGAGTTGCAGCAGGCCGGCGGCAGCCCGTGCGTGCTTGAACCGCCCGCTTGAACGTGTTGTAACGCGCCTTCGATACGATTCACGGAGGACCGTTCATGGCAGATTTAGGTTTTTGGAATCAGGCGCAGGCGAACCCCGAGCGCCTGGCGCTGGTCGAGCCGAACGAGCGTAAGCTGACCGCGGGAGAGCTGCTAGCCGCCTGCAACCGCTTGGTACACGGGCTGCGTGCGCGCGGGCTCAAGTCGGGCGATTGCATCGCGACGGTCCTGCCCAACGGCGCGCCCATGGTCGAGCTGTATCTGGCCGCCGCCCAAGCGGGCTGGTACCTGGTGCCGATCAATCACCACCTCACCGCGGCCGAGATCGCTTACATCGTGCAAGACTCCGAAGCCAAGGTGTTCGTCGGCTCCGAGCGCTTCGCCGGCGCCTGCCAAGGCGCGGCCGCCGAGTTGAATTTTCCCGCCCAGATGCGCTTCGCCGCCGGCGTGATATCCGGGTTCTGCCCGTTCGAGGAGATCAAGGCCGGGCAGCCGGCGACGCTGCCGGCCGAACGCAGCGCCGGCCAGGTGATGAACTACACCTCCGGCACCACCGGGCGGCCCAAGGGCGTGCGCCGGCCTTTACACCCGTTCGACCCCGACAGCATGTTTGCGACGGTGGCGATGTTTTTGGGGATGTTCGGCATCCAGGCGGAATCGGACAACGTCCACCTGACCGGTTCGCCGCTCTACCACACCGCCGTGCTCATGTTTGCTGCCTCCTCCCTACACCTCGGGCATGGGATCGTACTGATGGACAAGTGGACGCCGGAGAGCTGTCTGCAGATGATCCAGAAGTATCGGGTGACAACGACTCACATGGTGCCAACTCAGTTTCACAGGCTGTTGGCGCTGCCCGACGAGGCCAAGAAGCGCTACGACGTCTCCTCGCTGCGCCACGTCATCCACGCCGCCGCTCCCTGCCCGGTCGACATCAAGCGGCGCATGCTCGAATGGTGGGGCAACACGATTTACGAATACTACGCCGCCAGCGAAGGCGGCGGCACGCTGGTCACGCCGGAAGAGTGGCTGCAGTATCCCGGCACCGTCGGGCGCGCCTGGCCGATGTCGGCGATCAAGGTGTTCGACGAGGCCGGCAACGAATGCCCGACGGGCACCCCCGGCACCGTTTACATGGCGCTCGGCATGGCCGATTTCGAGTACCACAAGGACAAGGAAAAGACCGCGGCCAACCGCCGCAACGGCTTCTTCACTGTCGGTGATATAGGCTACCTGAATGAGGACGGCTACCTGTTCCTGTGCGACCGCAAGATCGACATGATCATCTCCGGCGGCGTCAACATCTACCCGGCGGAAGTGGAGTCGGTGTTGCTGAGCCATCCCAAGGTGGCCGATGCCGCCGTCTTCGGCGTTCCCAACGAGGACTGGGGCGAGGAGGTCAAGGCGGTGATCGAGCCGGCGCCGGGTCTTAGCCCCTCGCCGGCGCTGGCGCAGGAGATCATCGACTTCTGCTTGGAGCGGACGGCGAAGTACAAGTGCCCGAAGTCGATCGACTTCACCGACGCCATGCCGCGTGATCCCAACGGCAAACTGTACAAGCGCAAGCTGCGCGACCCGTACTGGAAGGGGCGCGAGCGCGCGATCTAAGCGCGCCCGGCGGCCTCGGGTAGGTTGTGTTGGCGGCAGCCATGCGCCCGCTTCAATCGAAGATTCGGACCAGCGATAGCGACTTCGTCGCCAACCGCCAGCGCATGGAGGCGCTGGTGCAGGAACTGCACCAGCGGCTGGCGGCGGCGCGACAAGGCGGCCCGGAAGAGCAACGCCGGCGCCACAAGGAGCGCGGCAAGCTGCTGGCGCGCGAGCGCATCGACGGCTTGATCGATCCCGGCACGCCGTTCCTCGAATTGTCGCCACTGGCGGCACACGGCTTGTACGGCGGCGATGCCCCGAGCGCCGGCATCGTCACCGGCATCGGCACCGTTCACGGCCGGCCGGCGGTGATCGTCGCCAACGACGCGACGGTGAAGGGCGGCACCTACTTCCCGCTCACCGTCAAGAAGCACCTGCGGGCGCAAGAGATCGCCTTGGAAAACCGCCTGCCCTGCGTCTACCTGGTCGACTCGGGCGGTGCGTTCCTGCCGTTGCAGGCGGAGATCTTTCCCGACCGCGAGCACTTCGGCCGTATCTTCTACAACGAAGCCCGGATGTCGGCGCTCGCCATCCCCCAGATCGCCGTCGTGCTCGGCTCCTGCACCGCGGGCGGCGCCTACGTGCCGGCAATGTGCGACGAGAACGTCATCGTGCGCGGTCTGGGGACGATCTTCCTCGGCGGTCCACCGCTGGTGAAGGCGGCCACCGGCGAGGATGTCAGCGCCGAGGAGCTGGGCGGCGGCGATGTGCACACGCGCATCTCCGGGGTCTCCGATTACCTTGCCGCCGACGACCGCGATGCCCTCGATATCACCCGGCGCATTTTTGAAAACCTCGGCGGCCCGCTGCCGCCGCCGATCCGCCGCGACGAGCCGGAAGACCCGGCTTATGATCCGGCGGAGATCTACGGCATCATTCCGCATGATGCGCGCAAGCCCTACGACGTGCGCGAGCTGATCGCGCGCATTGTCGACGGCAGCCGGCTGGAGGAGTTCAAGCCGCTCTACGCCACCACCGTCGTCACCGGCTTCGCCCGCATCCACGGCTACCCGACCGGCATCATTGCCAACAACGGGGTGCTGTTCTCCGAGTCGGCATTGAAGGCGACACACTTCATCGAGCTGTGCTGCCAGCGCCACATCCCGTTGCTGTTTCTCCAGAACATCACCGGCTTCATCGTCGGCAAGAAGTACGAGCATGGCGGCATCGCCAAGGACGGCGCCAAGATGGTGCACGCCGTCGCCAATGCCGCCGTGCCCAAGTTCACCGTCATCATCGGCGCCTCCAACGGCGCCGGCAACTACGGTATGTGCGGGCGGGCCTACAGCCCGCGCCTGCTCTTCATGTGGCCCAACAGCCGCATCTCGGTGATGGGCGGCGAGCAAGCCGCGCAGACGTTGCTCACCGTCAAGCTGCAACAGCTGGCGCAGCGCGGCGAGACCATGTCATTCGAGGAACAGCAACGCTTCATGGCGCCGACGCTGGCGAAGTACGAAGAGGAAGGCAGCCCGTACTACTCCACCGCCCGCATCTGGGACGACGGCGTGCTCGACCCGGTCGACACCCGTGACGTGCTCGGCCTGGCGCTGGCCGCGGCCCTGACGCAGCCGATAGCCGACAGCCGCGCCGGCGTCTTGCGGATGTAAGCCGATGGCAACCAGGCAGCTGAGGCGACCCTGCGCCGGCCGATTTCGCGCGGCGGGCCGCCGGCGCCGCCCGCCCATTTGTGCTCGGCCATGTTCTCCAAGGTCCTGATTGCCAATCGCGGCGAGATCGCCGTCCGCCTCATCCGCGGCTGCCGTGAGCTGGGGATTGCGACGGTGGCGATTTACTCCGAGGCCGACGCCACCGCGCCGCACGTGCTGGCAGCCGACGACGCCGTCTGCATCGGACCACCGGCGCCGGCTGAGAGCTACCTCAATATCTCGCGCATAGTCGACAGCGCCCGCCAGAGCGGCGCCCAAGCCGTGCATCCGGGTTACGGTTTTCTGGCCGAGAACGCCGCGTTTGCACAGGCAGTGACAGACGCGGGGCTGACCTTCATCGGACCGCGCGCGGCCGCCATGGCGGCGATGGGCGACAAGGTCGCCGCCCGTAAACGCGTCGCGGCCGCCGGTGTGCCGGTGGTACCGGCAGTGGAGGACGTAGCCAACCCCCTCGCCTGGCCGCGGGTGGCGGAGCTAATCGGCTTTCCGCTGCTGATCAAGGCTGCGGCCGGCGGCGGCGGTAAAGGCATGCGCATCGTGCACGACGAGAGCGAGTTGGCCGCCGCCTTTGCCGCCGCCGGGCGCGAGGCGCAGTCGGCGTTCGGCGACGGGCGGCTGTTCATCGAGCGCTACCTCGAACGACCGCGCCACGTCGAGGTGCAAGTGCTCGGCGACCAGCACGGCGCCATCATCGACCTCGGCGAGCGCGAGTGCTCGATCCAGCGCCGCCACCAGAAGATCATCGAGGAGACGCCTTCGCCGGCCCTGACGCCGGACTTACGCGCACAGATGACGGCCGCGGCGCTGGCTGCGGCGCACGCGGTCAACTACTCCAATGCCGGCACGGTGGAGTTCCTACTTGACCACGACGGGCGCTTCTACTTCCTCGAGATGAACACCCGGCTGCAAGTGGAGCATCCCATCACCGAGCTGGTCACCGGCGTCGATCTGGTGCAGGCGCAGCTGCGCATCGCCGCCGGCGAGCCGCTGTGGCTGCGGCAGGACGACATTCGCCCGCGCGGCCACGCGCTCGAGTGCCGGGTCTACGCCGAAGACCCGGCGCAGCAGTTCCTGCCCAGCCCGGGACTAGTACGCCACCTGCGCGAGCCGCAGGGGCCCGGCATCCGTGTCGATTCCGGCATCATGGCCGGCTTCACCGTGCCGCTGCACTACGATCCGCTGCTGGCCAAGGTGTCGGTGTGGGGCGAGACCCGCGCGGCGGCGCGCCAGCGCATGCTCGCCGCCCTGGCGAATTACGTTGTTCTCGGCTGCACCACCTCTTTGCCGTTTCTCTTGGATGTGCTCGAGCACCCCGCCTTTGCCGCCGGCGACACGCACACGCACTTCATCGAGGAGCACTTCCCCGTCTGGCACCGCCGCGAACAACACCGCGCCGTCGCCGCCATGGCGGCGGCCATCGACGCCGCCCGGCCGCGGCGCCGGGCGACCGGACATGAACCAGCCGCTCCTTCGTCACCGTGGGTCACACTCGGTCACTGGCGACTGAGGCAGGGCTAGAGCTGTATGCGCATTGCTCTCCGCTACCGACAGCAGCACGTTGCCGTCGACCTGCATCCGGAAGGCAGGCGGTATCGCGCCACGGTCGACGGCAGCGAGCATGTCGTCGAGTGCCATCATTTCGATGAGACGACTCTGGCGCTAGTGGTGGATGGGCAGCACTATCTGGTCGACATCGCCCGCAACGGCGCGGAGCGTCTGGTTGCCGTCGGGGGCGAGGTCTACGCCTTCATGCCCGAGCGCAGCGCCGCCCGCGATCACACGGCCGCGACGCTGGCGGCACCGCAGGTGCTCGCCCCCATGCCCGGCAAGGTGCTCGAGGTGTTGGTGCAACCGGGAGATCACGTCGAGCAAGGCGATGGGCTGCTCATCCTCGAAGCGATGAAGATGGAGAATCGCCTGGTGGCCGAAGCCCCCGGCACGGTGGTCGAAGTTCGCACCGTGGCCGGCAGCATGGTCGAAGGCGGACAAGTGCTACTGGTGCTCGCTTACGACGAGGATTGCCGTTAGCAGCTTCTGAAAAAGGGGTTGTCAAACTGCTGCCGTTATGTTACCCGATTGTCATGACAAAGCGACAACGTACGGCCGCGAACGAGATCCGCGAGGCGGCGGCGGTTGCTTACAGCCGCCAGGACGCGGCGGTCTCGCCCGCCGCCTTGCTTGGGCATGTCGATGAGAGCCTGCACGCCCGTGGCGGCGG
This sequence comes from Deltaproteobacteria bacterium, assembly GCA_016210005.1. NCBI lineage: Bacteria > Pseudomonadati > Myxococcota > Myxococcia > Deltaproteobacteria bacterium. The sequence continues at coordinate 21,748 of JACQVA010000243.1, forward strand.
CAATCTCGACGCGCGGCGCATTGGCGCCCGCCTTGGCGTTCCCCTAAAGCGCCTGGCGGCCGCCGTCGGTTACACCCCGCAGGGCTTGCTCAAAAATCCCACGGCGGAGCGGCTGCAGCCGGCCTTGGCGGAGATTGCTTACATCTTGAATTCTTTACGGACGCTGGTCGACGACGACCGCTCGGTATCGATCTGGTTGCGTGCCCCTCATCCTGATTTGGGCGGCGCAACGCCGCTCTCGTTCATCCTGTCGGGGCGCGCTGCGGCGGTGATTGCTTTGCTCAGGCTTGCCGAGAGTGGGCAGACCAGCTGACCCGAACGAAGCGCGGGAGTGGCTCCAACTCCTAGGGGCCATCGCGCCGCGCCCGTTTTCAGGCACGGCCTACCGCTTTATCGGCTCGCGCTTTCTCAGCTCGCCGCTGTCCGGCGCGGGCTCCTTGCATTACGGCGGCCGCTTAAATCCTGCCGGCGCTTTCGAGGTGCTGTACACCGCGCTGGCTGCGGACACGGCGCTGGCCGAGCGCGAAGGCATCCTGCTGACCGCCAACGGGATCAAACTCGCGCGCACAATTCGCACGGCGGTATTGCTACGAATCGATTGCCAGCTCAGTAGCATCTTGGACCTCACGGACGAGCAACTGCGCTGCCAGCTCCGCATCACATCCGCAGATTTGCTCGGACCATGGCTGCCGTGGAGCGCCGCTGATCCTGATGATCGAGGCGAGCGCGCGGCCCCCAGTCAACGGCTGGGCGCTGCCGTCTATGCCAGCCGACGCTTCGAGGCGATCATGACACCGTCGGCGAAAGACCCCGGCGGGCGTTGCCTGGCCGTCTTTCCGGACCATCTGCAAGCCGGTTCGCGCATCACGATCGACGATCCCGCGGGCATCATCGCCGGCGCGCTCGGCATCGCCCCCGCGCGCCGGCAGGGATAATGACCTCCCGTTCGATGACGCCGCGGGGGTTCGCGACAAATTTGTGGGTAACGTGATTCGGTGTTATGGCCGTCATTCCCGCGAAAGCGGGAATCCAGTTTGGCGTTTGGCGCTATGGACAAGCAGTTCTGCGTTTACATCCTGGCCAGCAAACGGAACGGCACACTCTACATTGGGGTGACCTCACAGC
>JACQVA010000244.1 GCA_016210005.1 Deltaproteobacteria bacterium
CAGGGAGTGCCAAACTCAAGAACACGGCGGGGATTGAGACCCTGCAATGGTGGTGGAACGGCCACCAAAGCTACGCTCACGCGATCGTCGCAATCAACGAAGCACGGACACGTTCGCCGACGGCGACACCTACGCTGCCCCTCACGCTCACGCCAACGCGCACATCGACGCAGACGGCAACAGAAACCGCGAGCCTTACGGCCACGCCCACGGCAACGCCGAGTCCGACACCCTCCCTTCCGCTTGAGGCCCGCCGCTGCCTGCGCGGCGTGGTCTTTACGCTCTTCGAGGATGGGCAGGATCCCGGTCAGCCGCAGGGTGTTACCGACGCTCAGGTTGCGCGACATCTCGATGGGGCTGCGGAGGTCGCGCTGGCGCTGCGAACGGGAGGGTCGTGGCCGATCCGGGACATTGCCTGCCGGGCACGGGCTCGCGGTTTCAACCCGATCGCCAACGGCATCTATCTGGAGCGCGGCAACTCCGCTAACAACGAACGTGAGCTGACGGATCTGGTCAACGGGCTTGCACAGGATTGTGGGGATTACGTCCTGCTGCCTGGAAACCTCTCCGGTAAAGGGTGGAGCCGCGACGAAATGGTGAACATGTTCGACTGGCTGAAGGGCCGCCTGGTGTCCGCCGGCTACGGCAGCGTGCCCGTGGGATTGATAGAGCACCCGCAGTTCTGGCAGAGTAACCCGGACCTCGTAAGCCACATCGACGTGGTTGCGCTCTCGATGTTCCAGTACTACGGGGGTGACATCGGGCCGGTTGAAGCGTTCGGTCGGTTCGTCTTTGAGTACGAAGGCGTCCTCGCGCTGGTCAATGAGCGTGCACCGGGTAAAGCGATCCTGATTGGCGAAACCGGCTGGCCGTCGATGGCTGGATCCTCTGGCCGAGACTCCGTTGCCAATGCGGTGAGCTTCCTGCAGCAGGTGAGCACTTGGGCGGAGCAGAATGGCGTTGTGCTCTTCGCGCACGCGTTGCACGACGAGGCCTTTGTCCCCCAAACCGACGGGATCTTCGACGGCGCATTTCAGTTGAAGCCTGGCATGGAAGCGTTTGTCGATGTTGCTCGCAATTGCGAGCAGCCACTTCCGACATGGGCACCGACCGCCACAGCAACTCAGACGCCGACGATCTCCGCAACGCCATCACGAAGCCCAACAGTAACGCGTGCCTCCTCGCCTACTCGTACGCCGACCAACATGCCAACGGCGACGTACACCCGAACGCCATCGCCGACCCCGACGCATTCGAGGACCCGCACATCTTCACCGACCCGCACCCCAACCAATACGCTCCCCCCGTCCTTCACGCCGACGCGGACGCGAACCCCACGGCCAGCCCTCACGCCAACCAACACGCCGACGGCGACTCGCACGCGCACGCCGACCCACACGGCGACGTTCACGCGTACTCGTACGTCCACTCCGACTGGAACGGCCACCCGAACGCCCTCGGGCTTCTGTGGGAGCGTGCGCGGAACCTGCACGCGTACGCCGAGTCGCACCGCTACCGCCACTCGTACGCGCACATTCTCCCCAACCCGAACCGCGACCCGGACGCCATTTGGGCTCTGCGGGGTTGTGCGAGGAACATGCACGCCGACGCCGGTGCAACTTCGCCCCTCGGCAACCCCAACCCCAACCCCGAGTCCAACCCCACTCCTGACACCGCCGCCAACGAAGACACCCTCGGCGACAAACACGCCCCGCCTCGTAAGCACCCCGACGCCGAGCTTGACCCGGCGGCCGTCGTTGACTCCAACTTCGACATGGACGCGCCGGCCCACGGCGACGCCGACCATGACTCGCACTGCGACTTTCACCCGCCGGCCGTCGCTCACGCCGACCTCAACGATGACTCGCCGGCCCACGGCGACTCGCACTGCTACCGCCACGCGCCGACCGACGTCTTCACCGACGGGGCTGCGCACAGCGTGATTCGGAAGAGAAACCCACTCGCGGAAGGACTCGCCGCCGAGTTCTCCGAGGCCAGACCTGCGTTGCCACCGCCTCGCGCATCAGGCATCAGGCGACTGGCCCGCGACAGCCCACGACCACGAGCCCCCGAGGCCACCTTCTTTGGGCGACACCGATGATAGCGTCACCGTCGATGAGCTTGTGAGAGCCGTGAACGCTGCGCTGAACGGGTGCGGGTGAAACAGGTGCCAGGTGCTGGGTGCCAGGGATCGGGCGATGCAGTCGGCAACGAACCGGGTCAGCGCTGTTGCCACTCTTCGGCCGAGAGTTTGCGCCCCATGATCGCTTCGATTTCAGCAATCAGCATGCGTAGCTGTGGTACGGAATACTGTACTCTTCGGCCGGTTTGCCTCCCGATGATCGCGTGATATCAAGACTCGCATGGCGCAGCTCGTCGTCAGAGACCTCGATCAAGACGTGAAAGTGCGGCTGCAGCGGCAGGCCAATCGACACGGTCGCAGCATGGAAGAGGAGGTGCTCGACATTCTGCGCGATGCAGTCTCAGCGGATAAGCGCACTGCCCCTGGACTCGGCACTCGCTTGCGAAAGCGCTTCGCCGGTATCGGGCTGGATACGGACATCGCAGAATTGCGTGGCCGCCCCGCCCGGCGTGCGCTCTGGAAGCGATGATCGTTCTCGACACCAACGTGGTGTCCGCCCTGATGCAACGCGCGCCTGCCCCGGCGATCGTCGCGTGGCTCGACCGACAGCCCCCCGCGTCAGTGTGGACGACCGCAGTGACGGTTTTTGAAATTCGCTTCGGGCTCGGATTGCTGCCGTCCGGTCGGCGCAGGCGACAACTCGAGGATGCCTTCACCCGCGCGGTGGGTGATGACTTCGAAGGGCGCGTTCTTCCTTTCGACGAGGAGGCCGCCCGAGCTGCGGCCGAACGCTGCAACCCGGCGATCGGCTGGAAGACCCGTCGATTTTCGCGACATCGAGATCGCTGGCATTGTATCGTCGCGACGTGCCACCCTCGTGACCCGTAACGTCCGCCACTTCCGTGACCTCGGGATTCAGCTCGTTGACCCCTGGTCAGACGGCTGACGAGAAGGCCGAACAACTACCGGGCGCAACCGCACGCTGTCGGCGACGCGCCGCTCGACGACTGCTCGTCGTTCGACTCCGGTGGCGATGATCAAGTCACCGTCGATGAGCTGGTGCAAGCCGTGAACAATGCCCTGAACGGGTGCGGGTGAAGCCGGGGCTGGCAGCGCGGCGCGAGGCGTCTGAAGACGGGCCAGGCGGAAGGTTGCGACTATCTTCAGCTGCCGGGAGCGAACTCGTAAACCGGCGTCTCCAGCACGCGGACGGGGCGGCGCGACTGCCAGATGGTGTCCTGGAGCCGCTCGACAGTATCAGGGCTGAAAGATGTCTCGCCGCAGTGATCGCACACGGACGCAGGCACATGTTCGACGACCACGAGCTGATCGGCCACGCGCAGGCTATACGCCACCTGCTGCGGCTGTCGCTGTCCAATACCACAGACTTCACACGCGGGAATGACGGAGGGAAATCTACGCGTGACGCCAAGACCTTCGGCCATAGTAGTTCAGCGGTAGAGCACCTACTTCGCCCCGGCTCGTTTCGGTGCAGGCCGGCGCGGCCGGCCGATATCCTCTTGCGCGAGGATGCGTCTCAGGCTCTCCTTGCGCGCCCGGTGCAAGAGCTCGGGCAGCGGCTTGCCCTTGAGGTACTTGGCGAAGTTCTTGAGTTCCATGTCCGGATGGCTACCAGCGGCTCGTGGGGGAGGCCTTGCGGTCTTCTCTACCTTGCCCCGAACGGATTGATGATCGACAGCCCGTTGAAGCGGCGGCCGTGTTGTAGGTCCTCGGTGTACAGGACGGAACAATCTGCCTTCCGGGCAGCGCCAACAATCAGAGCGTCCCAGAAACTGAGCTGGTGGAGAAGGCTGACGTCGATTGCAGAGAGAATATCGGCGAGATCGATGAGAACAAGTTCCATCCGTGCAAATAGCTCGATCTTACGCCGCGCGATCTGCCCGATCGAGCCTCTCGTATGCCCGCTCGGCTTGAGGCGTGAGCCTAACCGCGAACACGCCTTTGAATCTCTCGCCACGGGCGTCCCATACCGCGGGCGGCTTGTCGCCGGCCGAGGTGAATGTCCTTACGCATTGCCTCATCGCTCATCAAGTCGAGCGTGGCCTCCCATTCGCCTTGGGCGCGCAGATGCTCGGCAAGGTCGGCGACCTGCTCCAGCTTGCGCGCCGGCAGTTCTGCCAACGCCGCGCCCAGCCGTTCAGCGATGCGGTCTCGTGCTGCGGAATGCTTCAAGGAAAGCCACCTCCGTTGGAGGCAATCTAGTGGACTTCTCCCCCCAGCTCAAGAAGGCCGCGGTTGTGGCGCCGGGACGATATCGAGAACGGCGACGGTGCGATGCGACCCACGCGACGTTTCGATGGGAATGCTCCCGCGGCTTTCATGTTCCGCTTCCTCGCCCGCAAACCTGCGGGAGAGGATGGAGGTGAGGGTGCCATATGCTTCATGGCGGCAGAGGCCATGCAAAACCGGGGATCTGAAGGGCGCGGTCTTGCACGCTA
>JACQVA010000245.1 GCA_016210005.1 Deltaproteobacteria bacterium
CCAGGATGTAAACGCAGAACTGCTTGTCCATAGCGCCAAACGCCAAACTGGATTCCCGCTTTCGCGGGAATGACGGCCCGCTTTCGCGGGAATGACGGCCATAACACCGAACCACGTTACCCACAAATTTGTCGCGCACCCGCGGCCATCGCTCTCCCCGAAGTGAACGCGGGCCTACCGCCCTTCCAACCGCAGGATCGACTTGCCGGTGAACAGGCCCGTGCTGGCGGCGGCGTCGACCGTCATGCTCCACTGCGGCTCGACGCAATCGCCGACGAAGAACAGGTTCTTCACTGACTGTGAGCGGTAGGGGATCTTCTTGTACCACGTGTGCTGGTAGTGCCAGAGCGGGTAGTGCGAGGCGTAGTGCTTGGCTACCACCGCTTTCTTGTAGCCGGGGAAGACCTCGTCGATGATGTCGTCGATCTCGCTCTTGAGCGTCTGCCGCACGCGTTCGCGCTCGCGCGGGTCGAGCGGCAGGACGCGGCTGGCGAAAATCAACTGCTTGCCCTCCGGCGCATTCCACGGGAACGCGTTGGAGAGGCTCCAGATCATCAGCAGGTTGCTGCCGGTCTTGGGGTCGACGACCGACACCGGATGCGTCTCGGCGGTGATCGGCCGGTCCAACTCGGCGTAGATCGTGAAGTCGTGAAACGGCACCGCTGTGTAGGCGTCGATCGGCCGCTGCACCTCCGGCGGCAGGCTGCGGAAAATCGACGGGATCTGCGCGAAGTTGGCGTTGACGACGACCTTGTTCGCGCGCACCTCCCGGGTTTCACCCGTCGTGGTCTTGACGACCACGCCTTTGGCGATGTCGTTCTCGACGAGCACCTCGGTGACCTCGGTGCCGAGAAACAGCTCGCCGCCGTTGCGCCTCATCGAGTCGGCGAACGGGCGAACCAGCCCTTCGACGTGGTTCGGTTTGAAGGCGACGCAGTGCGCCTCGCTCATCCACCAGAACCGGAACGTGCTTAGCAAGCCGCCGGCGGAGAGATGCTGCATCGCCTCCTCGGCCTCGCACATGGTCGAGTTGGCGGCGATCGAGGCGAAGAAGCCGATCACCTGCGGATCGGTGCTGAGCTTGTCCTTGAAGTCGGAGAACGGAATGCACGACAGCGGTTCCCGGAACAGCTCCTGGTACGGTATCGCGGCAGCGTAGTTGAAGGCCTGGCTGAATGCCCGCTTGGTGGCGGCCGACAACGGTTGGGGGAAGAGGCTGTCGTAGTAACTGATCAGCGCCGACGCCGAGGCGCAGCGCGGCGCGATCTGAAATCTCATGCCGGTGCCGCGATAGTAGAGGCAGGGCTCGGGGACTTCGTAGAAGCGTACGTCCGCATCGACCTCCCGGGCGGCGCGATACCAGGCGCCGCCGCCCCAGCCTTGGCCGAATGCCACCCAGTGCTCGAAGCCGGTGAACCCCGGCGAGGTCTGGTCCAGCTTGATCCGCCCGCCGACCTCGTCCTCCTTCTCGAACATCGCGGTGGCGAGACCACCGGCAGCCGTGCATGCGCCGCAGACCACGCCGCCGATGCCGGCGCCGACAACGATGACATCGTACTGTGCCTTCATAAGGGCCTCCGCAAGTGCTGGGGCAGGCGAGCGTACCGGCCGCGGAAGTTCATCCCACCGGTTATGCCCCCGATCTAAGCTTGTATGCCGTCCCGCCGGGCGGCGCTCCACTCCAGCAGCAGCTTCTCCAGCTCACGGGCGTTGTAGATGTCCTCTTGATACGAGAACGCGCCGTTGCCCGCGTACTCCATCACGGTGATGCCGCCAAACTCGTAGTATGTACCGTCGGGCCGCTGGCCGGGGAGGCGGTTCTGCCACTTGTGCACGATGCGGTGGCCGTCGACGGCGAGCCACTCCACCGGAAAGGTCCAACCGTGGCACTGCTCCATTACCGGCACCAGCCAGGCCAGAATCGCTTGCCGCCCGCGAAAGGTGCCGCAGTGATGCTCGACGTAGACCGCGTCTTCGGTGAACGTTTGTCCAAAGCCGTCCCAGTCGTCACGGTCCTGGAGTTCCATGCGCCGCCGCCAGGCCGCCTCGATCTCTTCGCGAGGGAATGACACCATGCTCGTCCTCTTACCCGGGCCAGTGTCACTCAGCTGCGCTGAAAAGACAACCGTGGCGCCCTGGAGCAGGAGCACCGCCGGCATATTTGCGGCCGCAGCCGGGCTCCGGTAGTGTGTCGGCAGCGGAGGTCGAGAGGTGGTACGGCGGATATTGGTGCCAATGGATTTTCATCCCCCGGGCGAAGCGGCGTTGGCGTGGGCCGCGCGTTTGGTGCAGCAGGTTGGCGGCACGTTGGAGGTGTTGCACGTGGTGCCGCGCCTGCATCAGCTCGACCCGTTCTTCCGCGCCGGGTCGCTGCCGGCTGCCACCGTGGCGGGCATTCGCGCGCGAGCCAGGGCCCGGGTGGCGGATTTGCTCAAGCGGCGCGTGCACTACCGCGTGCACGTGATCGAGGGCGAGCCGGCTGCCTGCATCGTGGAACGCGCGGTGGGTCTGCGAGTAGAACTGATAGTAATCGGCACCCGCGCCCGCCGCGGAGCGGCTCAGTTTCTTTTCGGGAGCGTGGCGCAGAAGGTGATCCAGCATGCGCCGGTGCCGGTGGTGACTATCCGCTGCCCGCGACCGGGATAGCTGCATGTGAGGGAGCGAACCGATGCGCCGGTGGCAGCAATGAAGCTCGGAGGCAGCCGCGCTACGGCGCTCGGGGGCCGGCTCGGCGGGCGGCATTGTTAGTCTGCGAGCTCCGATGAAGCTCAATGCCGCCGACAACTTGTCATTGCTCTTCATCGCCGGCCTTGCCGGCTTGGTGCTGGCCTGCCACACCGCGCTGGGGGTCACGGCCGGCCTGCTGCTGGCGGTACAGGCGTCGTTGGCGGCCGCGGTTTTCGCCGCCGGCTGGTGGGCGACACGCTCGCCGTTGGGGGAGATGGCGCATGCCTTCTCACCGGTGCTGTTGATTCCCGTGCTGTTCAACAGCTTGGGGGCGATCATCGACTGCATCAACCCGCAGCGCTGGGATGACGCCTTCGCCCGCCTCGATGGCCGGCTTTTTGGCGACCTTGCGGGCACCTGGCAGCAGGCACTCGGCCGGCCGTGGTGGCTGACCGATCTCGCCTACGTTGTCTACGTCAGCTACTACGTCTTGCCCGTGGTGCTGGGCGCGGTGCTCTACCGCCGGTGCCGGCGCCCGGCCTTCGATGAACTGGTGTTCGGCGCGCTCAGCTGCTTCTACCTCTCGTACGTGGGCTACCTGCTGTTCCCCACGCTCGGTCCACGGGTCGCGATTGATGCCGAGCCGGCCGTGCTGGGCGGCAGCGTGGTGAGCGAGGGCGTGCGGCTCTTCTTGCATTTCGCCGAACGCACCACCACCGACGCCTTCCCGAGCGGCCACACCGCGGTGTCACTGGTGTGCTGGTACATGGCCTGGCAGCTGCTGCCGCGGTGGCGCGGGCTGGTGACGCTGTGGGTGGCGGGCATCATCTTCACCACAGTGTACTTGCACTACCATTACGTCGTCGACGTGGTCGCCGGCGCGGGGCTTGGTGCGGTCACACCGCTATGCGCGCGCGGCCTGCGCCGGCTCTGCGAGCCGCGGTTGGTGCGCCGTTGGGTGGCGCAACGCTGGCCGTACTAAGTGCCTCCACTACATGGGGTGCGCGACAAATTTGTGGGTAACGTGGTTCGGTGTTATGGCCGTCATTCCCGCGAAAGCGGGAATCCAGTTTGGCGTTTGGCGCTATGGACAAGCAGTTCTGCGTTTACATCCTGGCCAGCAAACGGAACGGCACG
>JACQVA010000246.1 GCA_016210005.1 Deltaproteobacteria bacterium
GATCAGCTCGATCTTCCAGGCGCGGCGCCACTTCTTCAGGCTGCTTCTCCCGCACGATTGCGGTCTCTGCGCAGCCGTGCGCTTCGTAAGTAGACCAGCTTGTCAACGCCGTACTTGGCCGAAAAACCCTCCACTACCTTGCTCTTACGCTGCCACACCCGCGTTGCCAGCTGTGAGGTCACCCCAATGTACAGCGTGCCGTTCCGTTTGCTGGCCAGGATGTAAACGCAGAACTGCTTGTCCATAGCGCCAAACGCCAAACTGGATTCCGCTTTCGCGGGAATGACGGCCATAACACCGAACCACGTTACCCACAAATTTGTCGCGCACCCACGGGCGGGCCGATCAGGCGGGGTGGTGGCCGACAGCCGCCGCCCGGCGCAATGAACAGTGCCCTAGGTCACACATGCGGCAGGCCACTACTTCGGGTGCAACACACCCGCCGGGCACGAGTCCGATCACACTGAGCAGCGACTTCTCGGGGATCATCATCAGCGCCTGGTTGAGCTGTACCGGTGGGTGGGCGCTCTCAAGGCAGGCGAACAGAACCGGCAGGTCGCGCAAGTCCCAACCGGTATAGCCGGGTCCATACGGAACGGTGGTACCGCAACCGCGCGCGCCGGCGTGGCGGCAGATATGCGCGTGGCACTGCGCCAGCAACGCCCCGGTGGCGGCGGTGGCCGCGGCGTCGAGCGCCAGCGCTTCCGCGGTACAGTTGTCTGCCAGCAGGCGGCGGATTTCCACCGAGATCGCCGGCCCCAAGGTAACAAGGCAAACAGCCAGCTCGCGGGCGCGACGCAGCATGCTGGCCACTCGCCGGCTTCTCAGGATGCCGCACGAGTCGAGTCGCACCGAATCGCCATCGACTTGCTGTATGCCGACCTCACGATAGTCGGCCCAGGGATCGACCAGCGCCGGCACTCTGCGCATCTGTTTGCGGCAGAGATCGAGAACGGGCTGCGACACGCGCGTAATCTCCGGGTAACCCATGGCGCGGAACACTTCGTTTTCATCCAGCTCGACGCCGTAGTCTTTCAGCAGCTTCTGCATTGGCGGTCGTAACAAGCATAGCCTAACCAATTCCAAGCGGGCGAGCCAAGCACCGAATCCGGGGGCGCGGCTACCGGCGCCGTGCTTGGAGGGCGACTGGCGGCCGTGCTAGAAGCACGGCCATGGAGCCTGCACGGCGGCGCGCGACGTATGACGACGTGCTCAATGCCCCCGAGCAGGTAGTGGCGGAGATTATCGACGGCGAGCTATACACCAGCCCGCGGCCGGCATCACCGCACGCGGTGGCAGCATCGGGAATCGGCGCTGACCTGTTCGGTCCGTTTCACCGTTCGCTGGGAGATCCGGCGGGGCCGGGTGGGTGGTGGATCTTGCACGAGCCCGAGCTCCACCTCGGTTCCGAGGTGGTCGTTCCGGATCTGGCCGGCTGGCGCTGCGAGCGCATGCCGCGGCTAGCCAATGTTCCGTACTTCACCCAAGCGCCCGACTGGATCTGCGAGCTGGTGTCGCCCTCAACCGGCCGCTTGGACCGCGTGCGTAAGATGCGCATCTACGCGCGCGAGCCGGTGGCGCATGCCTGGCTGGTCGATCCGCTGCAGAAGACGCTCGATATCTACCGCCTCGAGGCCAGTCACTGGGTGGTGGCAAGCACGCACGGCGGCGACGAGCTGGTGCGCGCCGAGCCGTTTGCCGCCGTCGAGCTGCAGCTCGCACGCTGGTGGCTGGAACCCTGAAACCGTATTCCAGGGCCGAGGCACCGGAAGCACCGTTTGCGTACCCGCGTCAAGATTGCACTTCATCCGCTAGGTAAGACGATCGCGGTCGCGGCCGGCACCTCACTGCGCTCCGTCCTCCATCAATACGGCGTCGAGTTTCCCTGTGGTGGCCATGGACGCTGCGCGGCGTGCCGGGTCAAACTGATCGACGGTAGCCTTGCGGCCACCGCGGAGCAGGCCGAGATCCTGTCGGGGCAGGAACTCGCGCAAGGCTGGCGCCTCGCATGCCGGTGCACGGCACAGAGCGATCTCACCCTGGAAGTCGGGCAGTGGGAGGAGGTGATACTCGCGGATCACAGCACGTTCGATTTCACTCCGGCCGAGGGTCTGGGCATTGCCGTCGATCTGGGCACCACGACCATCGTGGCCCAGCTGCTTGACCGCGAGAGCGGGCACGTGCTCGGGGTCCGCACGGCGCTCAATCCCCAGAGCCTCTACGGCGCCGACGTCATGAACCGGATCCATGCGGTCTTGACCGACGCCAGAGGGGGAGAGCTGGCGCGGTCGGTCCGCCGCACCATCGGCCGGCTGTGCGCGCAGCTGCTGCGGCCAATCCCCGACCGGTCTCGTCTACGAACCGTCGTACTCGCCGGCAATACGGTCATGCACCACCTCTTCTGCGGGCTCGACGTCACGCCCTTGTCGCGCGCCCCGTTCGAGCCGCTGGAGACGGGCCTGCAGGTTTTCCGGCCTCGAGAACTACGATGGGCAATCGCCGGCGACATAACAGTGTGTTTTCTCCCATGCATCGGTGGTTTTGTCGGCAGCGACATCCTCTGCGGCCTGCTCGCCACCCAGATGCACCAACGCCAGTCGCCGATCATCCTGGTTGATCTCGGCACCAACGGCGAGATCGTGGTCGGCAACCGCCAGCGCATGCTGTGCGCCTCCACCGCCGCCGGTCCCGCCTTCGAAGGTGGGCGCATCGCCATGGGCATGCGCGCCACCACCGGTGCGATCAGCGAGGTCTGGAGCGAGCACGGCGGCTTGCGCTGCCGCGTCATCGGCGACGGCGCCGCCCGCGGGCTGTGCGGCAGCGGCGTGGTCGATGCCGTTGCCGCCGGCCTCGATCTCGGCCTCATCGAGCCGAGCGGGCGTTTGGCCGACCCGGCTCAGCCGCTGGTCTTGGCCGAGCCGGTATCACTGACGCAATCCGACATCCGCCAGTTGCAGCTGGCCAAAGCGGCCGTCGCCGCGGGCATCACGATCCTGCGCCGGCGATTCGGAGCGACGGCGAGTGGCTCGCTCCCCATCTACCTGGCCGGTGCCTTCGGCAATTACGTGAACAAGCGCAGCGCCCGCCGCATCGGCCTGATCCCGGCAGCCCAGGATCAAATCGAGCCCGCCGGCAACACCGCCCTGCTCGGCGCCAAGATGGCGATCTTCGGTGACCCGAAGAGGAATGAGTTCAGTGAGCTGCGATCACGCATCGAACACGTTCCACTCGCCCTCGACCCGTCCTTCCAGGAGATCTTCGTGAACGAGACCGTGTTCCCGGGGTAGAGCACTGCCGAGTAGGGCGCTCGGCAACATGCTGGATGGCGATACAGAAGACGTTCTCGCCTCCGGCCATCGAGGCCCGCGCTATCGCTTTGACCGGCGCACGAAAATCGAACCAAGAATGCGCCGTTGCGTTCTCTCGGATGTAACCTTCGCGGCTTCTGGCACCTGGGATTGGAGCCGGAGGTATCGTGCTCCCCGGTAGCGGTGCCGATTATAATGCGGCGCTCGTGCTTTCCACTAAGCGATACACCGTGTCTGCCGACCCCGTCGAACTAGCCAAGCGAAGCCAAGCGAGCGGCTGCGCGACAAATTAACGTGGTTCGGTGTTATGGCCGTCATTCCCGCGAAAGCGGGAATCCGGTTTGGCGTTTGGCGCTATGGACAAGCAGTTCTGCGTTTACATCCTGGCCAGCAAACGGAACGGCACGCTGTACATTGGGGTGACCTCACAGCTGGCAACGCGGGTGTGGCAGCATAA
>JACQVA010000247.1 GCA_016210005.1 Deltaproteobacteria bacterium
CGTGCCGTTCCGTTTGCTGGCCAGGATGTAAACGCAGAACTGCTTGTCCATAGCGCCAAACGCCAAACTGGATTCCCGCTTTCGCGGGAATGACGGCCATAACACCGAACCACGTTACCCACAAATTTGTCGCGCACCCGCTGAGAAGCGGGCCACCGTTGCCCGGCTCCAAGTCGTTGGTGCCGCGTGGGCACGATTTCGTCTGTTCCGCTCCCTCCGGGCGTGCTAGGTAGAGGGCACGTCAGGGGAGTTGGGCCATGCCTTACTATGAGCGCTTGAGCGCGTTGGACGCATCGTTTCTGGGTATCGAGGATGACAGCTGCCACATGCATGTGGGCGGCGTGATGATCTTCGATAGCGGGCCGCTGGGCACGCCGGGGGGCGGGGTCGATATCGATCGTATTCGGCTGGCGATCGCCGGGCGGCTGCATCTGGTGCCGCGCTTTCGCCAGCGGCTGGCCTACATCCCGTACGAACGCATTCCCATCTGGATTGACGACGATCGCTTCCGCATCGCTTACCACGTGCGCCACACCGCGCTGCCGCACCCGGGCGACGAGCGTGTTTTGAAGCGGTTGGTGGGCCGCATCATGTCACAGGCGCTCGATCGCAAGCGCCCGCTGTGGGAGATGTGGGTGGTCGAAGGCCTCGAAGGCGATCGCTTTGCGCTCATCAATAAGACGCATCACTGCATGATTGACGGCATCTCCGGCGCCGACATCATGTCGGTGATTCTCGACCCGGCCGCGGATACGCATCTGCCGGAGCCGGAGCCGTGGCGGCCGCGGCGGGCACCGAGCCGCGGCCGCTTGCTGTTTGACGAGACGCTGCGGCGCGCCGCCCAGCCTCCGGCCGTCTTGCGGGCGCTGGTAGACGCGGTCCGCGCCCCGGCGGCGGCGCTGCGCGAACTCGGCGGGGCAGCCCTGGGCGTGGTCGAGACGCTGGCGCCGGCGCTCAGCCCGGTGTCGCCGACGCCGCTGAACGTGCAGGTCGGCCCCCACCGGCGCTTGGACTGGACCGAGATGAAGGTGGCTGATTTGAAAGCGGTCAAGAACGTGCTCGGCGGCACACTGAACGACGTGGTGCTGGCGACCGTCAGCGGCGCGTTGCGCCTCTTCTTCGAGCAACGCGGGCTGGCCCCCGAGGAGTTGGATATCCGCGCGATGGTGCCGGTGAGCGTGCGCACGCACGACGAGCACGGGCAACTGGGCAATCGGGTCACGCAGCTGACCGCGCCGCTGCCGGTGAAGTTGAGCGATCCGGTAGAGCGGCTGCGGGCGGTGCGCGAGACCACGGCTGGCCTCAAGGACTCGAAGCAAGCGCTCGGCGGCGAGGTGCTCGCCGCGGTCAGCGAATGGACCGTGCCGAACCTACTGGTGCAGGCCGTGCGTTTGGCCGGGCGGACGCGGCCGTACAACCTGATTGTGACCAATGTGCCCGGGCCACAGATTCCGCTCTACTTGCAGGGCGCGCCCATGCGCACCGCCTATCCGGTGGTGCCGTTATTTGAAAACTTGGGGCTGGTGGTAGGGCTTTTCAGTTACAACGGCGGCTTGTTCTGGGGTGTTAACGCAGACTGGGATCAGATCCCCGATCTGCACGACTTCATCGTTGCGATCCAGAGCGCGTTTTGCGAGTTGCAGCAGGCGGCACAGGCAGTGGCCGCACGTTCAGTTGCCGCCATTGCCCGTCGGCGCGCGCGCGGCGGCGCCCGCCAGGCGAGCTGATACGCCCCGGACCGGCTGATGCAGATCTCGGTCCCTTGCGTTATCCAGCCAGACTCGGCTTATCGCTGTCACTGGCGGTTTCTGCAGCAGACCACTTCTTTGCCGCAGGTCGATTCGTGGGCGCACTGTAGTACCGCCCCCACGCGCAGGGCTACTACGACGCTGGCAAACGGCCTGTCAAGCTCCGCCGCAGCCCTGCAGCCCTGGGCCTACGGGGATCTCCCGGCGCCCTCCACTTCACAGCGCCCACACCACGGACCGCTCGGGGTCGGGCACGTAGGCGCAGAGCGTGCCGGTCTTGATCGTCTTGCTCAGGTAGTGCCCCAGCTTGGGGTTGCCGTCGCGGATGCGCTTGACGACTTCTTTGATCCGCTTGCTGACTGCTACGCGGGCGCGTTCGGCGCCGTCGGCAACGGTGCGGTTGCGGCCGCCGAGTCCGACGGCTGCGGCAACTTGCTCGGTAATGAAGTCCACCTCCTGACGTAATCGCCCCGCCCTGCCGGTGTCGTGGTGACGTTCGGCTTCTTCGATATCCTCGCGCAGGTCCGCGAGCCGGCGCGAGTAGTCGGCCCGCGCCCGCCCGTCCAAAATCGCCATCCCATTGGTGATAGGTAGCCCGAGGCGTCCGAGCTGCCTGGTCTCCGGGTGCTGTTTCGCCAAGTCGAGGGCGTGAAATTCGCGCCCGGGGTGGCGCAGCAGGTAGGCAAGGTACTGCAGGCCCTTGCTATCCTTGAGGTGCAGGACGCACCCGTTGTCCGATACAACCCAATAGTCACCCTCTCTACGGAAAACCGCCTGCGGTTGCGAAGACCGGCCGGGGGCGGGCTCGGCCGACGTACTTTCAGACGGGAGGTGGCCGTTCCAACGTCCGAGCCCTCCAGCTTCTCGGCCGAGAGCCTCGGCCCTTTCGACCAAGCCTTTCATGCCGATCTCGCGGGCGCGCGCCAACGCGAGTGAGCACAACGATGCGGCCTGTTCGCGGTCGCCCGGCAGGCCGCGGGCAAACCGCATGGCCGCGTAGTCGTACTCGGTGTGGGCCACAAATGGTTGGGCGCCCATGCAGCCGTTTGTCGCCAGGGCATCGACAAAGTGCCGCTCTGCCTGATCCCAGTTGCGCAACGTGGTAGCGAGCAAGCCCAGGTAACGAGCGACCGCGCCGAAGCTGGTGGCGCCGCCTGCGACCGCGATGTTGCGATTGCCGTAAGGACGCAGCAGCTCGTAAAGCGGCCGCGCGCGGGCGGCGTCGCTCAGTGCGGCACACGTCTGCGCCAACAAGGCGAGGCGGATCAGCAGCGTACTGTCTTGCGAAGCGGCAAAGCCAGCCGCAGCGAGACGGGCAAACTCCTCCTGCGCCCGCGCCCGCTGCCCGATCTCGCAGTACAGGTGCGCCAGGCTGGCGCGCCAGACCGGTAGGCCCGGATAGCGCGCCACCATTTCGTTCAGCACCGCTTCCAACTCGGCTAGGCGCCCTTGATGGCCGCGCAGGATGAACATCTGGGCCGCGAACGCCTGCTGCGCGTTCGGGTTCTGGGCCGATTGCCCGAGGCTGAGAGCACTGAGCGCCAGGCGTTCAGCGTCGTCGAAGCGGCCCGCCATCAGCGCCTGCATCGCCTGGAACATCGTCGAGAGCCAGAGATAGACCGGTTCGTGCAGGGATTGGGCGAGCTGCCGGTGGAGTTCGACTTCGGCGTCAATGGCCGCGCGGTCGGCCAGCACCAGCAGCGATTCGATGCGCCAGCCGCGCCCCTCTGCCATCAAGGTCGGCTCGTTGGCAGTTTGCGCCGCCGCCACCATTTCGCTGGCGGTGGCAAGCTGCTCGCGCGGTGCTTGCGCAACCGGTGCGGTGACGTAGCGCACCCCCAGGGTGTACGCCAGCGCTGCCGCGTCCCCCACCCGCTGTGCAATCGCCACGGCCTCGCCGCTCAACGATGCGGAACGCTCGCGGTGGACCGAATAGGACAGTTGCAACGCCAGGCTGGCCAGCAAGCGCGCGCGCAGTGTGCCGTCCTCGCCCACCAGCGCCAGCGCCTCTTCCAACAGCGCGGCCGAGCGGTGATCAATCGTGCCGATCTCGACGTACAGCCCAGCATAACCGAGCGCCGCCCGGGCCAGCCGCTCGGGTGCCGCCTGAGCTCGGGCCAGCGTCGCCGCGCGCTCGAAGTTGGCGCGCGCCTGCTGCATCGAGCCGGCGCGCCGGTAGGCTTCGCCCAGCGCCAAGAGCACCTCACAGCGCTCGCCGGCGTTATCCACCACCTGCCACGTCTGCGCGATCAAGGCGCGTTGGTAAAGACGTATCGCCTCTTCGTAACCAAACATGGCCAGGGCGCGGTCGCCGGCGCGGCGCGCGTAGGCACTGGCTCGCCCTGCGTCACGGGCCTCGAAGAAATGGTAGGCCAGTTCGTTCACGTGCTCGCCCGCTGTGGGCAGACGCTCGAGGGCGTTGCCAACCAGGCCATGCAGGCGCGCGCGCACACCCGGCTCCAGCTCGGTACAGAGCGCATCGCGGATCAGCGCGTGGGCAAAGCGATAGCAGCCCGCCATCCCGGCAATCGGCACGATCACCCGGCTGCTGACGGCTTCCTGCGCCGTCGCATAGACCCGGCGGCGGGTCTCCTTGATCGAGGTCAGGTCGGGTGGCGTAACGCTCGAGGTCACCGCTTCCAACAGGTCCAAGCTGAATTCGCGCCCCAGCACGGCCGCTGCCCCGAGCAAGGCGTGGCACTCGGGCGACAAGGGAGCCAGATGCCGACCGATGGCCGCTTGCACCGTCGGCGGCACCGGCAGGTCAACTAGCGAGCCCGGATCACGGATTGCGCCGGTGCCACCCTCGGCAAGCAATCCCCGCAGGACTTCCGAGACGAACAGCGGGTTGCCTTCGGTGCGCTGGTGCACGGCCGCCACCAGCGCGGCCGCCGCCCGTGCGCCCGCGCTCAGCTCGATGAACCGCCCAACCTCGGCTTCGCCCAGACCGGCCAGGGTGATGCGCTCGGTGCCCGGCTCGCGCAAGGCCTCCGCCACGGTCACGGCCAGCGGCTGCTGGGCCCGCAGCTCCGTGTCACGATATGTTCCCAAGATCAACACCGGCAGGCCGCGCAGCTCGTGCGCGAGAAATTGGAGCAGCAGCAGGGAGGAGCGGTCGGCGCAGTGGATATCGTCGAGAATGATAACCAGGGGCGCGCGCTGCGACAGCTGCTCGATGAAACGACGCACGCTCTCGAAGAGGCGAAAGCGGGCCTCGGGCGAATCGAGACGGGTAGCACTGGGCAGCTCCGGCACCTGCTGGCGCAACTCCGGCACGATCTGCGCCAGCTCGACGTGCGCCAGCTCGGCGCCGGCGCCGCCGAGCTGGCGCTGGCTGGCGCGTAGCACTTGCGCCCACGGCCAAAACGCGGGGGCCCCCTCTCCTTCGTAGCACTGCCCCCAAAACACCTGCGCAGCACGCCGGCGCGCGTAGGCCGCGACTTCCTCACAGGTGAGCGTCTTGCCGATCCCGGGCTCCCCCGCCAGCAACACCAGCCGGCCTCGCCCCGCAAGCGTGCCCTCAACCGCCGAGCGTAGCACCTGCATCTCTCGTTCACGGCCGACAAAGATGCGGGCAGCGGACTCGCCTGCCGCCGGCATTGAACCGGCGCGGCCCGTGTTCTTGCCCTCGAGCTCCGACCTTGGCTCTCCGATCTCGGGCTCGCACCCGATGGCGACATCCTCAGACACGGCGGTGAAAACAGCCCCCTCGCGCACAGGCAAGCACTACACAACTATTACTGGAGATACTATAGGAAGCTGCGACTGCCAAGACGAAAAATCGCCTCCGGCCACGACGGGCCGCCATCAGCCGCGCCGACCCAGGCGCGGGCAGATTTGTCCAGTCGAGGGCAAATGACCACTGCGCCTGCCCCCTTTCGCGCGGCGCCGCGGCCGGGGTAGACGGCGCCCTGCCGGTTTCCGTGCCCCGAACGAAGTTGTCGTAAGCAAAAGGAGGTGTCTGAATGACGCGCATGCGCCTATACACCGTGGCGGGCCTACTCATCGCGGCAATCGTGCTCGCGGTTAGCACCTCCGCCACCTCGGCTGAAAACAAACTGGTGAACATCAACACGGCCTCCGCCACCGAGTTGGCGGGGGTGAAAGGAATCGGGGATGCCAAAGCCAAGGCCATCGTCGAGTACCGAGAGAAGAACGGACCGTTCAAGTCCGTCGATGACCTGGGCAGCGTGAAGGGCATCGGCGACAAACTGCTGGCTAAGCTGCGACCCCAAGTCACAGTCGGCGAAACCGCCGCCGCCCAGGCCGCGGCTCCAGCCGGGGCCGCCGCGCCCGCGCCGGCCAAACACTGAGTCCCACCGGGCACGGAAACCGGCAGCTCTCCGTCGCCCCGTCTGTTACTATTCCCGGATCGAATCAGGCGATCGCCCAGCGCTCAAGCCGCGAGGCCGTCACCAGCGGCTCGCGCGCTAGGCGGCAGGGTACTACGGCACGCCTAGTACCCTTCTGGTACCCACACCCCAATACCTGTTCAGTACCCCAGGGACCCCCGCCAACACCGCTGCAACAAACGCCATGGCCACAGGCCACCTCCAGCCGTTGTGTTCGAGCATTGACACGACCTGATTGGCAAGTGCGCTGGGGCCGCTGGCCAACTCGACCGACTCAGCTCCGGGCCGCGAGAGTCGCAGCGCCCACTCTCGCACCGGTCGAGCGCCTTCCTGCACGCTGATCCGCACCGCCACGGGGTCCACCGGCCGGGGGCTTACGGCTTGACTTGGCTGCCGCCTTTCTGCTTTCAAGCATTTGATTAGAGCAGTTGACCGCCGCGCGCCCGCCGCCTGGCGCTCAACCACGAAGGAGTCGCATGCCCGCGATCATTTACGAAAAGAAGGGACGCATCGCGTTCATCACCATCAACCGCCCCGAGCGGCGTAATGCCCTGAACTTCGAGGCCTTCGGCCTGCTCGCCAAGGCCTGGCTGGATTTCCGCGACGACCCCGACCTGTGGGTGGCCATCATCACCGGCGCCGGCGACAAGGCCTTCTGCGCCGGCGGTGATCTCAAGGAGTTCATCCCGATGATCACGCAGAACATCGGCGAACTGTCGGCCTCTGGCGGCACGCAAACACTCGGCCACGACGTGCCGGTGAACGCCTCGCTGGTGGCGGTACTGCGCGAGGTGGAGATTTACAAGCCGATCATTGCCGCCGTCAACGGCTATTGCATCGCCGGCGGGATGGAGATGCTCCAGGGCACGGACATCCGCATCGCCTCGGAGAACGCTACCTTTGCCATCGGCGAGCCGCGCCGCGGGCTGTTCCCCGGCGGTGGTTCGCCCACTAAGCTGCCGCGCCAGATTGCGTTCCCCTGGGCCATGGAGATCTTGCTCACCGCCGAACCCATCAGCGCCCAGAAGGCGTACCATTACGGCATCGTCAACCAAGTGGTGCCGCCGGCCGAGTTGATGCCGGCGGCGATCCGCTACGCCGAGCTGATCTGCAAGAACGGCCCGGTGGCGGTGCGCAAAGTGAAAGAGGCGGCGGTCAGGGGGCTCGGCTTGCCGCTCAAGGAGTCTCTCGATCAAGAAATGATTTACGCCGCCGAGGTGTTTTCCACCGAGGACGCGATGGAGGGCATTCACGCCTTCCAAGAACGACGCGAGCCGCGCTGGAAGGGGCGCTAGCTCGGCGCCGGTTGCCCATCGTTGCCATGGCCGGCGCCGCGCCCGACGACCAGCGACCTCTGATCCGCGATCCGCGCCTGCTGGCCAAGAACTGGCCGGTACCGCGCTGGCGCGAGAAGTGGCGCATCCTGGTGCGCGAGGCGGCCCAGCTGAGCATGGCCACCCTGCCCGAGCGCCTGGCCGAGCTGTACGGCGAGCGGCCGGCGCTGTTTCTCGATCAGCCGCTCGACTATCCGTTCTTTCGCGGCGACTGCGTCACTTTCGGTGACTTCGCCCGCTTGGTCGCCCGCGTCGCACACGGCCTGCGCCGTCTGGGCGTCGGCAGCGGCGACCGCATCGGGTTGATGACCGGCAATCGCATCGAGGCCGCCTTTGCCGAGTTCGCCGCGCAAAAGCTGGGCGCGGTGCCGGTGCCGCTCAACTTCATGCTGCGCCTCGACGAGATCCGTCACCTCGCCGCCGACTGCGGCTTTCGCGCCTTCATCACCGATCGCACGATCTTCGACAACGTCATCCGCGATCCCGGCGCGCTGCCGGGGGTTCGCCATTGGATCGTAGTCACCAGCCAAGCCCCGCCCCCTGGGGTCTTGCGCATGGGCGAGCTGATGGCCGGCCAGCCCGAGGACTTCCCCGCCTCGCCGCTGGCCCCGGATCATCTAGCGATCATCTTCTACACCGCCGGTACCACCGGCTTTCCCAAGGGGGCCATGTTGAGCGACGCCGCGCTCATGTTCGCCGTGCGCTCGTACGCCAAACTCATCGCCTTCTTGCCCACCGAGCGTGACAATCTCGGGCTGCTGGTGATGCCGCTGGCACACACCTCCGGCCATCAGGCGTTGCTGCTGCAAATGCTAATGGGCACGCCGATGTTGCTGATGGGCCGTTTCGATCCCCAGCGCGTGCTGCAGGTGATCGAGCAGTACCGGGTCACGATGTTCTCGGGCATTCCGGCGATGTACCGCATGCTGCTCGATGCCGGTGCCCGCCAGCGCGACCTCTCCTCGATTCGCCTGTGGGGCGGCGGCGGCGATGCCTTCAGCGACGAGCTGATCCACACCTTTCGCCAGCTTGCCGCCAAGCCGCGCCGGTGGCGAGGCCGTAAGCTGCCGCGCTTCGTGCGCGGCTACGGCCTGGCGGAAACCGCCGGCCAGCTCGCCACCGCCATCGGGCCGCCGGTGGGCGACGGCGCCGTTGGCCGGCTCATGCGCGGGGTTCGCTTCAAGATCGTCGATCCCGGCGGGCGCGAGGTGCCTAAGGGCGAGGTCGGTGAACTGGTAGTGAAGTCGCCCGGGCTGATGTCGGGCTATTGGAACCATCCCGAGGAAACCGCCACAGTGCTACAAGACGGCTGGTTTCGCACCGGCGACCTCGTTCGCCAAGGCCGCCGCGGCGTGCTCTACATCCAGGCGCGCGAGAAGGACATGATCAAGTCCGGCGGCTACTCGGTGTTCCCGGCGGAGGTCGAGCGCAAGCTGCTCGAACATCCCGCGGTGCAGCAAGCCGTCGTGGTCGGCGTACCGCACGGGGTCAAAGGCGAAATGCCGGCCGCCGCGGTCGTGCTCGAAGCCGGTGCGGTCGTCGACGAAGCGGCGCTGCTGGCATGGGCGAAGGAGCACATCGCCGGGTACAAAGCTCCGCGCCACATCGTCTTCATCGATCACATCCCGCAAAACTTCGCGATGAAGGCCAAACGCCGCGAGGTGCGCGAGCTAGTCATCGCCGCCCTCGCCGGCAGGGGCACATCGCCTTTGGCCGACGCCCAGCCGCCGGATGCGAGCGGCGCGGCAGCGACCCCAGAGCAGGAGAAGAGTGGGCAGCATGGGTAATCTCAGCGGCCAATATGCTATCGCCGGTGTCGGCGCCTCGCGTTTCGGCAAACTGCAAGGCGTCAGCACCATGGGCTTCACCCTCGAAGCCGCCAAGCACGCACTTGCAGACGCGGGCGTGGTGCGCGACCAGGTCGACGGCGTGCTGGTACTGATGCCGGCAATCATGGGCGAGCAACACGGCTGGGCGGCGCGGGTGGCCGCCTACCTCGGCATGGAACCCACGTATTCGTTCACCATGGACATGGGCGGCGCCACTGCCTGCGGTGCGGTACAAACCGCTATGGCCGCCATCGCGGCCGGCTACTGCCACACGGTCTTGTGCTGCTTTGCTACCCAGAACTGGCCCCAAGGCGTTACCCTGCAGATGTTCGGCTCCGAGTTTCAGGTGCCGTACGGTGACATCGGCGCCATCACGCTCATGGCCCACATCAAACGGCGCCAGCAGTACGAGTACGGCTACAAGGACGAGCACTACGGCCAAATCGCCGTCACCTGGCGCGCGCACGCCCAGCTCAACCCCGAGGCACAGATGCAGAAGCCGATGACGCTCGACGCTTACTTGAACTCGCGCTGGGTGGCGGAGCCGCTGCGCCTGTTCGATTGCTGCCCCAACACCGACGGCGGCGGCGCCTGCATCGTCACCTCGCTCGAGCGCGCGCGCGATCTTGCCAAACCCCCGGTGCGCATCCTCGGCGCCGGCCAGTCTCATTCCTCGGAGATGATTCATCCGCGCGGCGAGCGCGGCCGGCACTGGGGCGGTAAGCGAGCTGCCGCGCTGGCCTTTGGCATGGCCGGGGCTACGCCGGCCGACATCGATGTCGCCCAGTTCTACGATGCCTTCACGCCGCGCGTAGTGCACGACCTGGTGGCCTACGGCTTCTGCCAGCCTGAGGATGTCGGCGGTTACATCGCCGCCGGCAATCTTGCCCTCACCGGCTCGCTGCCCTCGAACACCGCCGGCGGCCTGCTCTCCGAAGGCCACCTCTCCGGCTTCGGACACCTCCGCGAGGGCGTGCGCCAGCTCCGCGGCGAATGCGGCCCGCGCCAAGTGCGCGGCGCCGAGCTGTGCCTGGTCACCGGCTACGGCGGCGCCCCCCACGAAGCACCACCGACCGTCAGCTACTCGGCCTTGATACTCGGAAGATGAGGTTTACAACGGATTCAACCGATTGAACGGATTCGGATGGCGGACCTGCTTCACGGCGATCTCACGTATCGAATCATTGGCGCCGCGATAGAGGTTCATCGCGAGTTGGGACCGGGATTTCTGGAGTCGATTTATCAAAAGGCTATGGAACGCGAGTTGCGCCAACGAGGCATCGAGATCGAAGCTCAGAAGCGGTTCCCGGTGAGCTACAGGGGAGAAGCGCTCGCCGAGCACGTGCTCGACCTAGTCGCTGGCGGCAAGGTGGTCGTTTAAGTCCGTTGTAAACCCCCCGGAGGACTCCGATGTTCACGATCGAAAAACCGCTACCCCGCCCGAGCGAAGACAGCGCGCCGTACTGGGAAGCGGCGCAGAGGGGCGAGCTACGCATGCAGCGCTGCCACGACTGCGGCCACGTGCGCTTTCCGCCGGCGCTGCTGTGTGCGCGCTGCTTGTCCGAGCACACTGAGTGGGTGAAGCTCAGCGGGCGCGGTACGGTCTACAGCTGGATCGTCGTGCACCAGTCGCAGTACCCGGCTTTCAATGCCGACACGCCCTACAACGTCGCCATCGTCGAGATCGAAGAAGGCCCGCGACTGCATACCAACCTGGTCGAATGCAGCACCGAGCAAATCGCCGTCGGCATGCCGGTGGAGGTTGTGTTTGATAAGGTCAACGATGAAGTGACGCTGCCGAAGTTCCGGCCGCGGAAGGGATAGGGTTACAACGGATAAAACGGATTGAACGGATTTTCGGAAAGAGATCTCCGAGAACTCCGAATCCGTTAAATCCGTTTAATCGGTTGTAAGATCAGGAAAGGTACATGACATGGACTTCGCATTCACGCCCGAACAGGAAGCCTACCGCCAGACCATCCGCAGCTTCATCAAGCGCAACTGCTCGCCCGAGCTCGACCGCCAGCTTGAGCGCGAGGAGCGCTACCCGCACGAGCTGCTGCCCAAGCTCGCCGAAACCGGAATTCTCGGGGTCTATTTTCCCGAGCAGTACGGCGGCATCGGCGGCAACGCCATCGACTTCTGCCTTACCGTCGAGGAACTCGCCTACGGCAGCGAAGCCGCCTCGGCCTGCTACCTGCTGCCGGTGTTCTTTGCCGGCCACATGATCAAGATGAACGGCAGCGAGGAGCAGAAGAGTGCCTACCTGCCACGCATCGTGCAGGGCAAGATGAAGGGCTGCTTTGCGCTCACCGAACCCGAGGCCGGCTCCGATGCCGCGGCGGTGAGGACCTTCGCTGAGCCGGACGGCGACGACTTCGTCCTCAACGGCCACAAGCACTACATCTCCGGCGCCGATGTCGCCGACTACATCATGACCGTCACCCGCACCGTCAAGGACGACCGCTACAACGGCATCACCATCTTCATGGTCGATCGCACACTGCCCGGCGTGACGTTGCGGAAGATGTCGAAGATGGGCTCGAAGGTGGTCTCGCTGCAGGAGGTCTACTACGACAACGTGCGGGTGCCGAAGGCGATGATCATGGGCGGGGCCGACGGCCTCAACCAGGGCTGGTGGCAGATGATCCGCAGCCTCGACATGGAGCGCCTGATGGTCGCCATCTCCCACGTCGCCATTGCCCAGAAGGCATTTGATATGGCCTTGGAGCATGCTAAGACCCGCCGCCAGTTCGGGCGCACCATCGGCAGCTTCCAGGCGGTCCAGATGCAGATTGCGGACATGGCGATGGGCATCGAGGCCGGCCGCCAGATGACTTATCACGCCGCCTGGTTGCACGCGCGGGAGCTGCCCTGCTCGCTCCAAGGAGCGATGGCCAAGGTGTTCTGCACCGACATGTGCCTGAAGGTGTGTGAGCTGGGTATGCAAGTGCTCGGCGGGCAATCGTACCTGGAAGACAACGACATGAACCGCTGGATTCGCATGGCGCTGCTCGGCCCCGTCGGCATGGGTTCGAACAACATTCAGCGCTCGGTCATCGCCAGCATGCTGGGCTTGCAGATGAAAGATCTGCGATAGTTTCGAGCCAGCGGCGGCTTGCCCCGCCGAGCCGCCGCGGTATCGCCATGAGCATCAACGCCATCCTCGGCACCGCCGGGCACATCGACCACGGCAAGACCGCGCTGATCAAGGCGCTCACCGGCCAGGACACCGACCGGCTCAAGGAAGAGAAGGAGCGCGGCATCTCGATCGACCTCGGCTTTGCCCACCTCGACTTCGACAGCGGCGTGCGTGTCGGCATCGTCGACGTCCCCGGCCACGAGCGCTTCATCCGCAACATGCTGGCCGGGGCGCACGGGATCGATCTGGCGCTGCTGGTGGTCGCTGCCGACGACGGCGTCATGCCGCAAACCGAAGAGCACGTCGACATCCTGCATCTGCTCGGCACCCGTGCCGCCATCGTCGCGATCACCAAGGCTGACCTGGCCGATGCCGCGCGCATTGTCGAGGTACGCCAAGAGATCGAGATCTTGCTCGCCGGCACGGCCCTGGAGGGCGCGGCGATGTTTGCGGTTTCCTCGGTCACGGGCGAAGGGCTGGGGGCGCTACGGGCCGCGATCGAGCAAGGCCTTGCCAAGCTCGAGCGGCAGGAGCGCCCGGGGTTCTTTCGCTTGCCGATCGATCGCGCTTTCGTGTTACACGGCCACGGCGTGGTGGTCACGGGCACGGCCATCGCGGGCCGAGTGCGCGAGGGCGACAGCGTGCGCATCCTCCCCGGCGGCGAAACCGCCCGGGTGCGCTCGGTGCACGTGCACAATCAGCCGGTGGCCGAAGGCGGCGCCGGGCAGCGGGTGGCGCTCAATCTCGCCGGTATCGAGCGCACCCAAGTGGTCCGCGGCCACGTCGCCTGCAGCCCGGCGCTCGATCGCGCCAGCGATCGGCTCGATGCCTGGGTCGAGTTGCGACCCGGCACCAGCCGCCCGCTGGCCAGCCACGCGCCAGTGCACCTATTCGCCGGCACTGCCGACGCCATCGGCAAGCTCGTGCTGCTCGATGCCCGCACCGGTCTGGCGCGGGGCCAATCGGCGTACGCTCAGCTGGTGTTACGCGACCCGGTGGCGGTGTTGCGCCGCGATCGCTTCGTGTTGCGCGATGCCGCCTCGCAGCGGACGATCGGCGGCGGCGTGGTGGTGCATGCCTTCGCCGCCCGCCACCGCCGCAACGACCCGGCGGTGCTGTCAGCGCTGGCGGCAATGCACGCCGCCGCCAGCGACGCCGACGTTGTCGAGGCCGCCGTTGCCCTCGAGCCCGGGGTGGTAATGGCACCGGATCTCTTGCTGCAAGCCGCGCATCTGACGCCGGAGCGCTTGCAGCAGGTCCTACGCGACAACACCGCGCTGGTCGTGTTGCCCGCGAGCGATGCCCCCGAGGCCATCACCAACAGTGAGAAGTGGCAGCAGCTGCGCTCGGCCACACTCGCCGCCGTCAGCGCCTGCCACCGCGAGCAGCCGCTGGCGCCGGGCATCGAGATGGAATCGGTACGCACGCGGGTGGCGCCGGAGCTTTCGCCCAAAGTCTTTCGCGCCGCGCTGGAGCGGCTGATCCGCGAGCGGGCGCTGGTGCGAGAAGACAGCGTCTTGCGCTTGCCGTCGCATCGCGTGGCCCTGGGCGGCACCGATCGGGCACTGGCGGAGCGGGCAGAGCGCTTGCTCGCCGGCGGCGGCTTGACCCCGCCCGATCTCAAACAGATGGAGGAAGCGCTCCGCGTTCCGCGGCCACGTCTGGCGACGTTGCTCCAGCAGCTCGAACGCGAGGGCCGGGTGCATCGAGTTGCCCCTGACCTCTATTACCCGACGGCCGCGCTCGAGCGGGCGCGGGCACTGGTCCGCGACTACGCCACCACTCACGGGCAGATCACCGCCGCCGCGTTTCGCGACCTGATCAACGCCAGCCGCAAATTCTCGATCGCCCTGCTCGACTACTTCGATCGCACCGGCTTCACCCTGCGCGTCGGCGACGCGCGCAAGCTGCGGCGCTGAGCGGCCGTTGCCGCCGAGCGCGAATATTGCATTGCGACATTCAACGTTCGACCGGGCGATGAGCCGCAGCCCTGCGACTGCTCAGCCGCTGCGCGGACATTGACAAAGCCCCACCTCGGCCATAAGCCGGAAGCGCTCGGATGACATGATCACACGATTCTCAGCACTGCTGGTGGCGATCGCATGCTGCTGTACGGCGTGCGCGTCAACGCCGGCCGTGCCCCATCTGCCACCCGGCAGCGCTGGGCAGTTGTTGCAGCGGGCCATCGACGCTGCCGGAGGCTGGGAGCGGTGGATGGCGGTGCGCGACGTCGCCTTCGTCGCCACCTTTACGTTCTATGACCCTGCCGGCAACGCGTCCTCCGACAGCGTCGGCCTGCACAAGTCGCCGCTGCACGAGTTGCCCAAGGTGCGCCTCGAGTCGCTCGGCCTGCCCGATCCCGTGACTCTCGGCTTCGACGGCCAACAAGCCTGGATGGCGCGCGGCAACACCGCCGTGCACGACCCCGCCCGGCTGGCCTTCTCACGCTTCAACATGGTGAGCAATCTGTTCTGGTTTTCGCTCCCATTCGGCGCGGCCGAGTGGCCGACGACCGTGACCGACCTGGGAGAGCAATCGACCGGGGGCCGGCATTGGGCACGGCTGAAGATCGTGCCCGGCAGCGGCGCTCCGGAAGCCCCCGGCGACTGGTTTGTGCTCTACCTCGATCCCGAGAGCGCGCTGATCGACCACGTCTTCGCCCACATCACCGCCGAATTTCTGACTCACAGCCTGTGGGTCGGAAAGTGGCTCGACTATCAGGAGTGGGACGGCATCAAGAAGGAGCGCCGCCGGCAGTTTTTTCCGGCCGATGCCGAGGGCACCATCATCGGCGCGATGGTGGCCGAGGAATTGGTCGAGGACGTCCGCTTCAACAACCACTTCCCGACGCGGCTATTCGAGAAGCCGCTGGCGGTCGACGGCGGCCAGCCGACGTGACATCGTACCCGGCGTGAGCAGCAAGGAGCAACTCGCCCGCCAAATCACCGCGCGATTGCGCGCGGCCGGCTATAGTGCGTATCTCGCCGGTGGCTGCGTCCGTGATCGGCTGCTCGGTCAGGAGCCGAAGGACTTCGACGTCGCCACTGACGCTCCGGCCGCGCGCGTGCAGCAGCTGTTCGAGCGTACGGTGCCGGTCGGCGTCCAGTTCGGCGTCGTGCTGGTGATGCTGGAGGGGCAGGCGTTTGAAGTGGCCACCTTTCGCGCCGACGCCGTCTACCTCGACGGCCGCCGACCGGCGAGTGTGCGCTTCAGCTCGGCGGGAGAAGACGCCGCGCGGCGCGACTTCACCATCAACGGCATGTTTCTCGATCCGGCAACCGACCAGATCATCGACTTCGTCGGCGGGCAAGAGGATCTGCGGGCCGGCGTAATTCGCGCCATCGGCGACCCCGCCGCGCGCATCTACGAAGACCGGCTGCGCATGCTGCGGGCGGTGCGCCTGGCCGCTCGGCTCGGCTTCACCATCGCGCCGGCGACTTTTGACGCCATCCGCGCCGCCGCGCCGCATCTTACCGACATCGCCTGGGAGCGCATCGGCGAAGAGATCGTGCGCATCCTGCGCCAGGGCAACGCCCGCCGCGGCTTCGAGCTGCTCGATGCCACGGGCTTGTTGCCGGTAGTGCTGCCGGAGGTGGCGGCGCTCAAGGGCGTGTCACAATCGCCCGACTACCACCCGGAGGGCGACGTCTTCGCCCACACGCTCTTGCTCCTCGCCGAGTTCGAGCGGCCGAGCGAAACCCTGGCGCTGGCCGCCTTGCTACACGACATCGGCAAGCCGCGCTGCGCCCAATCGGGCGACAAGCGCATCACGTTCTACGGCCACTGCGAGGTGGGCGCCGAGATGGCCTTGGCCACCTGCCAGCGCCTGCGCCGCAGCCGTGAGGTCTGGGAGCGCGTGGCGTGGCTGGTGCGCCATCACCTGCGCATCTTGCACGCTCGCGAGATGCGGCTGAGTACGCTCAAACGGCTGCTGGCGCAGGAGGGGATAGAGGAGTTGCTGGAGCTGGCGCGTCTGGATGCACTGGCCTCGAACCAGGACCTGCGCTGCTACGACTTCTGCCGCGCCAAGCAGCGCGAGCTGGCCGCCGAGATCAAGCCCCCGCCGCTGATTCGGGGCCGCGACCTGCTCGATCTCGGGTTCGAGCCCGGCCCGCGCTTTCGCGAGATCCTCGACGCGGTCGAAGAAGCGCAGCTCGAGGGACGGCTCGCTACCCACGCTGAGGCTTGTGACTGGGTACGCCGCCACTATCTGGCGGGAGCGCCGGCTTGCAGACAAGATCCCGAGTAATCTCGCCGCGTCCCCCGCATTCCCTGTACCCGCCCCCGAGCACAGTAGAGCGCAACCTCCGGGAGCACCGGGGCGCGCGGACACGCAACCGCGGCGCGAGGCGGTTGCAGCCGCTGTCCAAGCGCACCCGTGTTGTAATCCGTCGTGTCGTTGTCCCGGCCCGCGTTGGGCGTGCCCGCCGGGGACCTCCCATACGCTGGCTTCGTGCTTGTCCAACCACAGCGCGCCCACCTTCAGCGAGTCCGTCGGGCAGGTCACGTAGCTGTCCCCCGGCCACCCAGGGCCGGCCGGTGAGACTAGCAAGTCCATTACGCTAGCGCCGATTATCGACGCCTTCGGCAATGTTCTGGCAAGGCGCCGAGCGCAGCTCCTCGGC
>JACQVA010000248.1 GCA_016210005.1 Deltaproteobacteria bacterium
CTCTTATGCTGCCACACCCGCGTTGCCAGCTGTGAGGTCACCCCAATGTAGAGCGTGCCGTTCCGTTTGCTGGCCAGGATGTAAACGCAGAACTGCTTGTCCATAGCGCCAAACGCGAAACTGGATTCCCGCTTTCGCGGGAATGACGGCCATAACACCGAACAGGATCAGGGTCGGCACCACGTTACCCACAAATTTGTCGCGCACCGGCTGCGGCGTGCTTGACCCTGGCAACGGCCCCGGTTATCACCGGCGCCGTTGGTCACCTCAGCCCATCTTCGGCTTCAGGCCCGGTTTGCCGTTGCGCGGCGAATCGTCATTTACGCTTTGGTGCCCGCGCTGGTGCTGGCTGCGGTTGTTTTGGGGCGTACTGTGGCGGCGGCGTCCACGCCGAACCCCACGGCGGCGCCGCCGAATGCGGCCACCGTGACAGTTCACGAGCTGCACGGCCTGGCGCGTAGCGCCTGGCCGGTAACTACCGGCGTGCCGTTCCCGCGCGGCCAGCTCCGTGATGCAACGACGCTGGCGGTGCGGCCCGCCGGTGGCACTGCGGTGGCGTTTCAATCCCGCGTGCTCAGCCGCTGGGATGACGGCAGCGTGCGCTGGCTACTGGCCGACTTCCCGGCCTCCGTCGGCGCACACGGGACGCAGGCCTACCACATCACCTCCGGTGGCGCGGCGGTGGCGGCGGCATCGGCGGCGGCGCGCGTGCAAGTACAGGAGCAGCCGGGCGCCATCGCGGTTGACACCGGACCGCTGCGCTTCAAGGTGCCGCGATCTCGCTTCGCCATATTGGAAGACGCGCAGCTAGACCGGCATTCGCTGCTGGCTGGGCCCGTCGGCGCGGCCTTGGCGAGCGGCGGCACCGGGCTGAGCGCACCGCGCCCGCCGCGCACCGTGCTCGTGCGCGACCGCGGCCCGGTGCGCGCCGAGATCGAGCTGCGAGGTGAGTTCGCTAACGGCTTCGACTACGTGGTGCGCTTGCACGCCTACGCCGGGCAGGCTTTTGTGCGCGTCCTGTTCACCTTTGTGGCCACCGGCCCGGAGCCCTTCACCCCGCTGCAACAGCTCGCGGTACAGGCGCCGCTGCCGCGTACAGAGAAGCGAACCTATCGCATCGGCGTCGAAGGGCAGCCCGCCATTACCGGCACCGCCTCCAAGGCCGGGCTGGCGCTGGTGCAAGAAGACAATCTCGGTTTCCGCCTCGATAAGCGTCTACGCAGCGGCAAGGCGGCAGGATGGCTGGAGGTCGAGAGCCCGGGCGGCGGCATCGCGATCTCAGCCCGTTTCTTCTGGCAGGAGTATGCCAAGGGCTTTCAGCTGCAGCCGGACGCTTTGGTCTACGACTTGTGGCCGCCCGAGGTGCCGCCGGCGTCGATCGGCGTGGGTGCTGCCAAGACGCACGAGTTTGCGGTGCTGTTCTTCGATCACACGCCGCCGGCCGGTTTCACTGCCGCGCTCGCGGCCCCGCTGGTGGTCACACTCGATCCGGCGGCGGTGGTAGCCTCGGGAGCACTGCCCAACGCGGCGGCGGCGAGCCCGGCCAGCAGCAGCTTTCTCCAGCGCCTCGGCGAGGCCTTGCCCCAGGTGTCCGCGCGCTCGGCGCGTGAGAAGTGGGACGAGGGCGCCGGCATCTACTGTCCGCCGCCGGCGCAAGAACGGCCGCGCACGGGCGCATTCGGCATGTTGAACTGGGGCGACTGGAATTTCCCCGGTTGGCACGACACCACCAAGGGCTGCGATTGCTGGGGCAATCTCGAATACGATTTCGCCCAGGTCGCAGCGCTCGGGTTCGTCGCAACCGGCAAGCCGGCATTCCACGAAGCCATGACCGTGGCCGCGCGCCATTTCATGGACGTAGACATCATCCACGCGCAGCCGAAAGAGCCGGCTTGGGTGGGGATGAATCATCCCAAGAACCCACTTCACTTCAACTTCGTGCGCAGCGGCGTCGATCTCGGCCACACCTGGACCGAGGGCCTGCTCTCCTTCTACTACCTCAGCGGCGACGAGCGCGCGCTCGAGGCCGCCCGCGGCATCGCCGACTATCTGGTGCGGCGTCTCGATACCACCATTTTGCGGGCCAACCCGCGGCAGTGGGGTTGGCCGCAGATCGCCCTGCTCGCGGTCTATCAGGCCACCGGCGACGCCCGTTACAAGAACGCGGCGCTGGGCTATGCCCGGCGGGGGGTGGCGGCGCACGGCCCGACTGTCAGTGGCGAGTGGAAACTGGGCGTGTTGGCCGACGCGCTCGCCGACACTCACGCTGCCACCGGGGATCCCGAGATCGAAAAGTGGCTGCGACAGTATGCGCGGGCGGTGATTGCTGAACTCGGCGGTGACGTGCGGCTCTACCCTGCGGTGGCATATGTTGCCCGGTTGACCGGCGATGCGCGCCTCGGCGCCTCGGCGCAACGCGCGGTGGCCCGGCTCGAGTTCGGGGCTTGGGCCAAGCCGTTCACCATCGCCGGCCGGACGGGGTTTCGTATCCTCTCGTTGCTACCCGCGGCCGGTGCGACGCCGAAGGGCGAAAGCGGCCGGCGGTAGCCCCGGTTGACCTACCACTTCGCGCCGTTCAGCACATGCACCGGGCGCTTGGCCTTGCGCTCGCGGCGCAGCAGCACGTAGAGCGCGCCCGCGCCGCCGTCACAGGGTCGGGCGCTGGCAAAGGCCAACAACAGCCGCGACCACTGGCCGCGCGCCAGCCAGCTCACCACCTTGCTCTTGAGCACCGGCACCTGGTCCTTCGAGTTGAGGCCGCGCCCGTGCACGATGAGGACGCAGCGCAAGCCGGCCTGGAAGGCGCGCAGGAGAAAGCGGGCGACTTCCGTGCGCGCCTCGGCGGCATTCAGGCCGTGCAAGTCGAGGTGCGCCTGGTAGGCAAACTCGCCGGCGCGCAAGCGACGCAGCAGGCGCGGATCAACGCCGCTGGCCAGGCCCTCGACGTGCTCATCGCTGTCCGAGATATCGAAGTGGCCGCTGCCGGCCACCAGTTCCGAGAGCTCGGCCAGCGCCTCGGCATCGTCGCTGACCACCGCTCGCGCCGTCGCGGCCGGCGGTGGCTGATCGATGCGAGCGCGCTGCGTCCGGTCAAGCGGCGCGACGCTCTTCATCTCGCGCCAGAATGCGCCGAGATCGTCCTCCGGGGGTGCGGCGGGCATGGCCGCGGGAGGTGGTGCCGGCGGCTTTTGCGGTGCCGGCGGGTTGGCCACCAGTTGGCGCAGCCGGCGGAAGGGCTGATGCGAGAAGGCCGCGGCGCCGGCTCGCGCCGGCGGTCCGCGCCGGTCACTACGTCGCCCCATGGGCTGGCCTCAGCTGCCGTTCACTCCAGCTGCGCGGGCTCGTCGACTTCTTCCGCTTCAGCAGTGTCGCGATGGACTTCATCACGAATGATGCGCTCGGTGGCTGCGGCGAGGTACTCGGTCAAGGCTTTGTTCAGCGCCTGAAACTCCGGCCACAGAACCGTGTGTACGAAGGAGTGCGGCGCCCGCAGCATGACCGTCGTGTAGCGCTGGCGCCTGTAACGGTAAGGATGCAGCTCGTAGCGCCGGCACAGCGCAACGAACAAGCGCCGCGCCCAGGAATCGGGGAAGGTGAACTTGGTTTCGATCGGCCGCTCGCTGCGCTGAGCTTGCGCCAGGCGCTCGCGGATGCGCTCCAGCGCGGCGGCCGCCGCCAAACGTTCCCCGTCGGTGCCGGCGCCGGCAAACAGGGCTTCGATTTTGCGCAGTTTGGCGCGTAATTGCTCATCGTCATCCATGCCGCGCTTTTGAACGGTTCGAGCCAGAGTGTCAATCGGGGAAATAATCGGGGCCGAATCGCATGCCGCGCGCGCTTACGGGCAGACGATCTCGACCGCGGAGCCGATCTGCTGGAACGGGGGCTGCAGCGGGTTCGGCTGCGGATCACCCGGCCGGGTGGTCTCACAATCCGTACACTGGACGTTCACCCATGCCGCATCGCGATTGCGCATCGCCGTGGCCCAGTCCTTGAGCGCCGGTGTGCCGCCGATGGTGTCGTCGTTGTAGACGGCCGCGTTGCTGCCCCAGCCGGTGTGCCGCGAGCCCCGCCCGATGTAGTAGCGATAATTTCCGGTGCTCACCGCCGCAGCGGTGTCCACTGCCTGTTGCAGCATTTCGTCGTGCCACTGGCAGGTCGAGTGCCACCAGTTGAGCCACTCGAAGACGTTACCGGGATTGAGCATGACGTTGTAAAAGCCGGTCTGGCCGCCGGTGCCGCCGTCGTAAGCCGTCGTATAATGCGCCCACGCGGTATTCGGGAAATAAGCCGCCACCAACTGAGTGTAGGCCGGGATGCCGGCGCCGCTAGCGATGGCATCGCGCAGGCCGGGGACGTAAGCGGGCACGTTGCCGGCGAAGTTCCACGATGGGAAGTTGTCGCGCATGAAGGCCGGCGTGATGACCCCGTTGCCGGCATCGCCGAGCACGCTGAACTTCGAATTGGGCCAGACCTGGTGCAGTAGCGGGGCGTTGAAGAAGGCGCCGTAGGCGCCCGCACTCGAGCCGGTCACGAAGACCTCGTCGGGGTTGACGAAGTGTTCGCGGGCCCACTTCTCGACCACGCGCGCGTTCTGGTAGCCGAAGTGGTTGACCCGCTCGAGCGCGCTGCCGTTGATGTAGTCCTGGTGGGTGTCGCCGAAGTGGATATCGCCGGTGCAGTACGAGATGAAGACCACGCTCCAATCCTTGAAGGGGTTGTCCGGATTGCCGAGATCGCCGAAGCCAGCCTGCTGGATGTTGGGGTTGTCGTCGCCGTTGGGGTCGACGCTTTGGTCGAAGGTGCCGATGTCGCAGGTGGTGTAATCCCAGCAGGCACCGCCGCCCTGGTAGTACATGACGAGCTTGTTCGCGCTGCCGCGCTTGGCGAAGAAGTAGTACGGCGTGTCGCGCGAGCAGAGCGGGGTAAAGGAGCGCCCTTGGTACAGCACCGTGCCTGCGGGTGCGATGGTGGTGAACTGGGTGTCGTCGAC
Organism: Deltaproteobacteria bacterium; assembly: GCA_016210005.1. Classification (NCBI taxonomy): domain Bacteria; kingdom Pseudomonadati; phylum Myxococcota; class Myxococcia; species Deltaproteobacteria bacterium. The sequence continues at coordinate 4,991 of JACQVA010000248.1, forward strand.
GTTGGGCGAGACGGTGGTGTTGGTGACTACATCGGCCACCAGCTCCTCGACCCTGCCCGTGAGCCGGCTGAGCGTCGCCAGCGTCGGGCAGTTTTGAGCGGTTGCCTTAGCGAAAGCCACGGCGAAGTTGTTGCGCGCCGTAGTTTGCCCGTTGTCGCGCCTGGTTGTACCCAATGACGGCCGGGCGATGTAGCCCGCCTCGGCGCTGAGCAAGGCCGCGCATTCGGCCGCGGCGGCGCCGAGCAGAGCCGCGCCGCACTTGGCGTGATAGCTGTTACCGGCGACATCGAGGCCGGCGTTCACGTCACTAACCACGGCGGCAACGGCGTCTTTGATCAGCGCATCGATCGCGGCCGCGGCGGCCGTCGTATCGGCGCAGTCGATGTTTTGCCTTGCCGCGTTGTCGTTGGCCCTGGTCCATGACGCCGCCAGTCTCTGGGATGAGCGCGCCAGAGCCAAGTCGCGGCTGGCGTCATTCTGGCTCCATTGCCATCCCCGCCAGGCGGTGAGCACGGCGCGGCAGAACAAGCTCGCCGCACTCTGCTTGGCGCTAACGCAAGTGTTGCCCGGGTAAGTGCGACTGTGCGCCGCGCCCGGCCGCAGCAGCAGCAACACGAGCGCAGCCGCCAGTGTCGAAAACCGAAACTTCGATCGCATACGGGAGCCTCCTGCGCGTTGGGTAACTCTAGAACCGGTCCGACAGCCAGAATACTGAGCGTTCGGGCGGAAGCAGCTGCTGGAAGAAATCCTGGTGTTCGATCTCCGCCCGCGTGCGGCCGAGCTTGCGCGCCAACTGCTCGGGCGACACCAACCGCCACATCCAGAACACATCCTCGACCAGACGGGTGGCGACCCCGCGCTGGCGCAGCAACTCCAGCACCTCGGGCTCGAACGCGAGCTGAACGAGGGTGCCGGTCCAGCCGGCCGCTTCGACCACGTGCAGGCGACAGACAAGGTCCGCTAGTGCCGGCGCGTGGCCGGGCAGGTAGCCGTGCTCCGTGACGACGTAGTAATCGTACAATGGCGTGGCGCGGGCGTAGGCGACGATAGGCTGACCGGCTTCGGTGCCGGCGCGGGCGACGAGGAAGTCCTCGGCCGGATTGCCCGCGTAACGTAGTTGGCCGAGCCAGTAGCGGCGGTCGCGCACCGTGGTGCCGGGGAGTTGCCCGCTGTACGCCTGGTAGAGTGCCATGATCGCGTCGAGATCGCGCTCGGGCACAAAGCGCTCGATGGCGTGGCGGCCGGAAATCAGCGGCTGCCCTGGGTCAATGAAATTGAAAAGCCGCCGGTGGCTGCACCAGCCCAAGCGGCTGTAAAAGTTAATGCGCACGGCGAAGAGCAGCGAAAGATCGAATTTCTTTTCCTCCATCGCTGCAATCGCTCGGGTCAACAGTCCTGAGGCCACGCGCTGTTCGCGATAGGCGGGAGCGGTGAAAACGTTGCCGACGCCACCAACTCGCAGCGTTGCGCCGTTCACGCGGATGTCCTTGGTGAACACTTGCAGGGTGCTAACCAAACGCTCGCCGTCAGCGGCAACGAAGCAGAGGTCGTCGCGAAACGCCGGGTCGTGGGCGAAGTAGCGGCCAAAGAAGTCGCGGCTGATCCACTGGTCGAGCAAGTCGAGCACGGCGCCGCGCTCGGGGGATGAAATCGTGCGCAGCGTCAAGGTCGTCTCCGTGCCCGGGTCAGCCATGGCCGCGCGAGTGTAGCGCCGAAAAACGGCATTGCAAACCGAGCCCGCTGTTGTCTTGCAATTTCGCGGGCGATGCTCCAACTTGCCGCGGTCATGGCCACCAAGCCGATCACCGAAGTTGTCAAGCTTGGCCGCGCCGGCCAGCTGATCCTATCGCGCCGAGTGCGCGCCGCCTTCGGGCTTCAGGAGGGAGACGAGTTGGTGCTGACGGTCGAGGACGAGCGGTTGGTGTTACGGCGCAAGGCCCGCCGCTTCGGCGAGTACTTGGGCAACCTCCCCCTCAAGTCGTGAGGACATCGCGGCTGCATGCTCGGGGCCGCCTTCGTTGCACCTGCCTGACGGTCGTCGTAGGGTACCGGCATGACCACGCTGATTGCCTTCGATCTGGACGGCGTGCTTTACAGCTCGGAACCGTTCATCGCCGACGCCTATCGCGAGGCGATGGCGGCAGTTAATGAAGAGCGGCCCGGTTCATTTGCGCGCGTGCCGAGCACGCGGGAGATTCTCGATCACGTCGGCTGGCCGGTAGCGACGATCTTGGCGCGGCTGTTTCCCGCCGTGGCTGGTGCGGCGGTGGATCGGCTCCAGGCGGCCACACTTGAAGTGATTTGCGGGCGCGTTGCCGCACGTGCCGGGGTGCTTTACGAGGGCGTGGCCGAAGGGCTGCGTGCACTGCATCAAGCTGGGCACCTGCTGGCCGTCGCCTCGAACGGCCGCCATCGCTATGTGGAGACGGTGCTTGCCACCTACGGTCTCAGCGAGCTGTTCGTGGCGCCGATAACGGCGGATCAAGTTGGCAGCAAGCCGGCGGTGCTTGGCGGCTACCTCGAGCGGCACCGTCTTAGCCCGGCGTACACGGTGATGGTGGGTGATCGCGCCAGCGATGTGGAGGCGGCGCGGGTGGTTGGGTGTCATTTCATCGGGTGCGACTACGGTCACGGGCATCGCCACGAGATCGAGGGTGCCGGCCCCACTGTCAGTCGATTCGGCGAGGTGCCGGCGGCGGTAGCCTATTTGCTGCACGCATGAGAATTCGCTTGGTGTGGGCGTAGCGGCGGGTTAAGATCGGACGCGATTCGGCCGAGGCATTGCCAGACGGGGTAACCAGCCAGCAACGCGAGAGATGTGCATGGGTCTGTGGGCGCGACTATTTCGCCTTCATCGGCCGGCCGAATCCGCGAGGACCGAGATTGAACCGGCGCCGCCCAAGCAGGTGGTCCGGCTGCCCCGCGAGCCCTTCGTCTTCGAATGCCGCGTGTGCGGTAAGATCTTCGATGCCCGCCGCAAGCGGCCGCTCTGCCCAGAGTGCGACAGCCGAGACGTCGAATTGCTGAGCGCGTGAACCGCCGCCGATGTATTCCCGTAGCCACGCCAACGGCGGTCAGGTTCCTGGCTATTGCTTGAGCAGATTGCGCGCGATGACAACGCGCTGGATCTGCGAGGTGCCTTCGTAGATCTGCAAGAGCTTGGCGTCCCGCATCAGCTTCTCAACGGGGTAGTCCTTCATATAGCCGTAGCCGCCGAAGACCTGCACGGCGTCGGTGGTGATCCGCATCGTGGCATCGGCACCGAAGGCCTTGGCGTAGCTCGAGACGATGGAGGCTGCGGCTCCCTGATCGATCATCCATGCCGCCTTGTAAGTCAGCAGGCGCATCGCTTCGAGTTCGATGGCCATGTCGGCAAGCATGAACTGGATGGCCTGGAAGTTAGCGATTGGCTGACCGAATTGCTTGCGTTCGAGCGCATATTTCGTCGCTTCGTCGAGTGCGCGCTGTGAGAGGCCAATGGCGATGGCACCGATCTCGGGCCGCGTGCGATCGAAGGTCTGCATGGCGATCTTGAAGCCCTGGTCCTCCGCCCCTACCAGCGCCCGGCGGGGTACTTTCACGTCTTCGAGCACGACCTCGGAGGTGTCGGCTGCTCGCTGGCCGAGTTTGTTGTGCATGCGGGTCTTGCGGATACCGGGGAGATCAGCCTCGACCACGAAGCAGGAAATGCCCGCGTGGCGTAGCTGCTTGTCCTTGGTGGCGAAGATCACGTACCAGTCCGCCACGCTCCCGTTCGAGATGAAGTGCTTGACCCCGTTGAGGACGTACTCGTCGCCCACACGGCGGTAGGTGGTCGAGATCCCTGCGACATCCGAGCCCGCCCCCGGCTCGGTGGTGCAGAAGGCCGCGTAGCTGCACTCGCGCGTCAACCGGCCGAGGTACTCTCGTTTCTGCTCGTCACTGCCGGCGACCAGCAAGGGCGTGGCGGCCAACCCATTGGCGGCCAGGGCGTTGGTGATGCCAGCGCAGCCGTAGTTGAGTTCTTCGAGGATCAAGATGGTATCGAGCACGCCCAGGCCCGGCCCGCCGTACTCGCGCGGTACTTCGAGGTTCATCAGGCCGAGTTCCCAGGCCTTCCGGCAAATGGCGTCGGGGAAGATCTCCTCCGCGTCATGCTTGGGGGCCAGCGGAATGATCTCCTCGCGGGCAAACTTACCAGCCAGCTCCTTGAGTTCGGCTTGTTCGGGGGTCAAATCGAAACCAAACATGGCCACTCCTCTCACGGTCGCGGTATTCGCCACACGGCAATATTCGTCCGTACCGATCCGCGACCCTTGTGTAGCCCGTTGCGGCACTTAAGGCCAGGGCGAACGCCATCCAGACGCGCAGGGGAGGTGGCATGCCAGGCGGCAATGCGTCTTTTTTGTTTGACAAACGGCCGCGTCCGATATTGATTTGGATACTAATCGCGGTGCCGGTTCTTCGGGGCCTTGGCGCGCTTGCGATAGTGAGGAGAAACGGGATGAATCGAAACCACTACGCGGTTGCACTGCTCTCGGCTTTGGTGGTCGTTGGGGGTACGTCCGCGCATGCGCTGACCGCGACACCGTCCCCCACTCCCACCCCCACCTATGTGTCAGAGCTTCCGGAGATTACCTTCCAGCCGAGTCAAGCGTTTTCCGTAGCACGGAACCCGGAGTTTATGGACGTGGCGGATTTCAACCGCGACGGGCTACCGGACATTGTGATTAGCTCGCCCACGTCGAAGAAGGTGTCGATTCTCCTTAGCGACGGCTTGGGGAGCTTCAGTACCGGGGTATCTGCGGGACCAGTCGGCAAGTACCTACGTTCGGTTGCCGCAGGTGACATAGACGGTGATGGGATCGTCGACGTCGCGGTGATCGACAACCTCGGGGACGACGTATTCATCTTCCTCGGCAATGGAGACGGTTCACTTAAGCCGCCGACGGCCCTGGCGACGAAGCGGATGCCCTGGGGGATCGCGATCGGCCAGCTTGACGGTCAGCCGGGAAACGATCTGGCCGTGACCAACCAGCTGGATAACACTGCGTCGATATTCTTCAACCGCAATACTGGGCATACCTCGTTTGCAGGCCCAAGCAATTTCCCCGTCAGCACAAAGCCAGGGCAGTTGATTTCCGGGGACTTCAACGACGACGGTTTCACGGATCTGGTGGCACTCAACACTGGTAACCTCGGCTCGAACGACGTAACCGAGTTGATCGGCAACGGGTCTGGTGGCTTCCAAAGCAAGGGCAACTTCCTGGTCAAGGAAGGGGCACGGCAAATGACGGTTGGCGACTTCAACGGGGACGGCTTTCCCGACATCGCCATCGTGAATGGTATCGCTTCGACGCACCAGGTCTTCACCAGTGCGTTCACCGTGCTGTTGTCGGACGGTCTGGGATTCTTTAGCCAGGCAGTCACCATCGATGTCGACTGCGCAGTTGTATTGACTGTTGATGTGTGCATGCCGAAGGCGATTGCCGCTGGAGATTTCGACCGCGACGGAAACGTGGACATTGCCGTGGGCGTCTCGTTAGCCAATGCCGTGTTCATTTACGCCGGCAATGGGGACGGAACCGCGGATTTTGTGGGCCAACCTGTGCCTCTCGCCGCCGTACCAAACTTCATGGTCGCAGCTGATTTTGATGACGATGGGCGACTGGACCTGGCCGTTTCCGAATCTGCGACCGGCTACACGCCCGCGAACGTGCAGCTCTTGCAAAACACTAGCCCCTTCCCCCCCACGCCGACACTTGCACCGTTTGTAACCCCCAGCGGCACGGTTCGTCCCCCGGTCACCCCGAGCAAGAACCAAGGGCAGATTTGCAGCGATGACGATGAATGCTTCACCGGTTTTTGCGAGCAGGAGCGCTGCTGCGATCGCGCGTGTAATGGACAGAGCGAACGCTGCGACGTCGATCCCAACCCGGGCACTTGCGTGACCGTTCCAACGCCGATGCCGTCACCGACCCCGAAGCCAACCGGCGGCGGCGGGGCTTTCGTCAGCCGCAGCGGCGGTTGTTCAGCCGACAACGGCAACGGCACCCCGCTCGGGGCCACGGCAGTACTGCTGGTGCCGGGAGCGCTATGGCTAGGGCGGCGCCGGATCCTGGTCCGGGCGTTGGCTCCGGCCCGCCGCCGTTTGCGTTAGTATGCTCGACAGCGCGGCCTCCCACTCCGACAATTGCTGGGAGGCCGCGCTCGCATCTTGCAATCGAAACACGAAGCCGTCGCGCTCGCCGCGGTCGCGTAGCCAGGCCGCCAGAATGGTGGTGCCGGCAACATCCGCGTCAGCCACGGGCGCATCAGCGTTTGCCTGAATGCACTCGCTCACACGTTGCGCGAGCGCCAGCAGGTCCTCGACGCCTTGCAGGGTTCGCCGCTCAATCAGCCGGCCGCTCACCACCAGATAGGCCAGCGCCGCGCCGCCGCGATGGTGCGGTTGCAGCACCAGAAAATTGTGCTGCGCAACTACCCAACCCAACGTTCGCTGGCGCTTGAGCAGCCGCTCCAGCTCTTCGAGGTCTCGCTGCGCCCTGGCCGCAGCTTCAAAACGCAGGGCCTCGGCATGGGCCGTGCGTTGTCGTGTGAGCTCGCCGCGCGCCCAGTGGGTTTGGGCGGGATCCCCGGCCAGCAGTCGCCGGAACGCTTCCACCTGTTCCCCATACTGGGCAGCCGCCACCCGGCTGGCACACGGCGCGGTGCAGGCGTCGGTCTGCCCCTGCAAGCAGGGCGTGGCTTCAGGATTCGGGCGTAGTCGTCCCGCACAGGTGCGCAACTTGAACAGGCGCGCCACCAACGCCATCGCCCGCAGCGCGGATTCGCGCGATCGGAACGGACCGAAGTATTGCCCGCCCCGCGCCGCTGCTCGGCAGGTGGCAAGTAAGCGCGGGAAGCGGGCATCGGCCGTCAGCTTGAGAAACGCGATCTGCGGCAGATGTTTGTGGAGACGATTGTACGGCGGTTGTTCGCTGCGAATCGCCTCGGCTTCGCGGAGCGCAGCTTCCAGTTCCGAGCCGGCGTGCTCGGTGTCGAGGCGGTGGATGTGGCGGATGAGATCGAGGGTCTTGTCGCTGTGGCCGTTGGCATTACTCAAGTACTGACTCACCCGCTGGCGGAGGTTCTTGGCCTTGCCGATGTAGAGCAGGCGGCCGTCTTCGCCATAGAAACGATACACCCCGGGCGCGGGGGCAAGGGCAGCAATGGCTTGGCGCGGTAGCGGACAGAAGAACACCCGGCCATCGCGAGCGTTCGCTTGCAGGGCGAGAGCCTGATCGAGCCGAGTGCTGCCGCGCGCGGCTAGCAGGTCCAGGAAGTGCAGCAGAATCTCGGCCGTGATCAGCGCGTCGCCGAGCGCCCGGTGGCGATCCACCAGCGCGATGCCGAAGTGCGCTGCCACCGCATCGAGACCGCGCCGGCGCAGCTGCGGCAGCAGCCGCCGCGCCAGCTGCAACGTGCACAGATGCGGCTGATGCAACGGGCGGCCCAACTGCGCCTGCGCCGCGGCGTTGAGAAACCCCAGATCGAAACGGGCGTTGTGTGCCACCAAGACGCGATCGCCGGCGAACTCCATGAACGCCGGCCACGCCTCGGCCAGCAGCGGCTGCCCCGCCAGCATCTCGCCGGTGATGCCGGTGAGATGCGTAATGAACCGGGGCAGCGACCGGGCAGGATTCACCAGGCAACTGAAACGCTCGGCCACGCGGGCGCCCTCGACCCGCACCGCGCCGATCTCGATGATCGAATCGCCCCGTTGCGGTGCGCCGCCGGTGGTTTCAACATCGACCACCACGAACGCGGTCTCCGCCAAAGACCGAGCCAGCGCCGCATGCACGGTTGCCACCCAACGTTGCTCCGCCCTGCAGAAGCTGAAGCGCGGGTCGCCGGCGAGCAAAGCTTGAACAAACCGTGGGCCGAACTCCCGATCGCCGCCGGGCTGAGTGAAGACGAGATCCAACAGCTCGCCGGTGGTGGCGCCGCCGGGGCGGGTGAGCAAGTAGCGATGCAGAGTCTCTCGCATCACCAACCTTCTAGCACCAGCCGCAGAAAACGAACAAGTGGCGAAAACGACCGCCGGCTACGCCGGCATCAGACGCAGCGGCAGACTGGTGACCGCCTGGAATACGATACTCGGGTGGAGCGGTAACGACTCGCTGCCGGTGCGCTCGAAGCTGCTCGTGGCCGACAGCAAGGCGCGCAGCGCCACCTGGGTTTCGAGCCGCGCGAGGTTGGCGCCCAAGCAGTAATGGACGCCGAAGCCGAAGGCGAGGTGCTGATTGTCCTGCCGGCTGAGGTTGAATTCCTCCGGGTCCGTAAATACTTCCTCGTCCCGGTTGGCAGAACCGAGCCAGTTGATCACAAACTGCCCGGCTTCGATCGTGTGGCCGTGCAGCTCCACCGGCCGGGTGGCGAGGCGCGGATCCATTTGCACGGGTGAGGCGTAACGCAGCACTTCCTCCACCGCGGCGGGCAGCAAGTCGAGGTTCGCCCGCAAGCGGGCCAACTCCTCGGGATGTGCCAGCAGTTCGAGGACCGCGTTGCCGATCAGCGTGGTGGTGGTCTCGTTGCCGGCCACCAACAGCAGCGTCAGCATCTGCAGCATCTCGTCGTGCGACAACCGCGAGCCTTCCAGCTCTGCCTGTACCAGCCCGGTGAGCAAGTCCTCGCGCGGGCAGCGCCGGCGTTCCTCGGCCAGGCTCGAGAAGTAAGCGCCCATCTCCGCCACCAGAGTGCGCAGGTGCTGCATCCGCTCCGCCGTCGGCGGAGCGAACAGTGCGTTGCCCAGGTTCTCTACCGCCGCGTCTGACCAGCGCTTGAACTGCTCGCGGTCCGCCGGCGGGATGCCGATGATCTCGGCGATGATGATGACCGGCAACGGGTAAGTGAGCGCTTGCACCAAGTCGACCTCGCGCTGCTCCAGTGCGTGGTTGACCAACTCGTTGGCGATCTCGTGCATGCGCGGTTCGAGGCGCCGAATGATGCGCGGCGTGAATGCCTGGTTGACCAAGCCGCGTAGCCGCGTGTGCGCCGGCGGATCTTGGCCGAGCATGCTGGGCGGCGGCAGGTCCTCCGCACTCACCCCGGGCGGGGGCGGAAACCGGTTCGACCAGGTCTTGGAATCCTTCAGAATCGTCTGGATGTCGCCGTAGCGAAAGACCGAGACCACGGGCAGCTCGGGATGCCGGTAGACCGGCTGCTCACACCGCGCCCGCGCATAAAGTGGGAAGGGGTCGCGGCGCGTTGCCGGATCGAACGGGTTGAAGGTGAACTCGGCGCTCATGGCTTACTCGGTTCGGTGACGGGCAGTGGCTGGTAGTACGGCCGGCCGCGCTCCCGCCACTCCGAGTACATGTCGAAGAAGGCCGGCCCCATAGCGTCGAGACCGCGGATCGGCAACGAACCGCGACGAATGGTGAAGTCATGTGGCGCCAACTCGCCCGCACGCGCGAAGTGCACTTCGGCTGCGGCCACTTGGTCGGCCTGGTGCAAATGCCAGCCGAGCACGAATTCCGCGCGTGCCAGTTGCTCCTCGGCCGTCGGCCGGGGCAGCAACCGCCGCACCTCGTCGGCGGCAAGCGCCAGTTCGCCCTGCTTCACCCACGCGCGCACAGCGTCCAGATGCGGTGCCGACTCGAGGCCGTGAAGGTCCTTGAACTGGTCGCTGCCAAACGCGACATCGTTTGGCCTTACGATCCGGCCACACTCATCGATCCAGACCACCGTCGGCACGTTGATCATGTCGTAGAGATCGGCCACGACGTGCTCGCTATCGATCAGGCTTGGATGTGTCGGTGCCGCCGCCTCGATGAACGGGCGCGCGTCTTCGGCGCTCTTGTCCAACGCCACCGTGATCACGGTGAAACCGCCGTCTCTGAGTTCCTGGTGCAGTGCCTGCCAGACCGGCAGGTCGTAGCGGCACCCTCACCAGGAGGCGTAGGCGACCAGGAGCACCTTCCGGCCGCGGTAGTCGGAAAGCGAATGTCGCGTGCCGCTCAGATCCGGCAGCGTGAAATCGGGTGCTTGCAGCGACGCGAGCTGCCCAGCTCGGTCGTCAGCCGAGACCCCGAGGCAGGCGACGCGAGCGTCGCCATCGACCGCCAGTGGCTGGCGCAGCAGCGCGGCGAAGCCGGCAAGGTCCACGCCCTCGGCCGTGAGCAATGTCGCCGCGTCAGTTACCGGAACACAACGCGTGCCCTTACAGAAACCCTGCGGCTGCCATTCCCAGCCGAGTGCAGCCTGCAAGGCGGCAGGGCGTAGTCGCAACCGCCCGTCACTCATGCTTGCTTGCACCTCGGCGGCCCGCCCTTCCACCAAGAGGGTCCATCGTTCCGCCATAGAGCTCTCCTTTGTCGCTAACCGGGCTAAGCGGGATACCGACCTAAGTCAATGGGGCGCGTGGCGTCAAAGTCGTGGCGCGACTGTCTGCGATGCCGCGGGTTGGCCGGGCTGGTCCGTACCGAAGATCTCCCGGCGCTCTAACCCGCGCGCGATCACGTGCTGGAACATATCTGGCGACGCCGGCCGAAGCGCAGTGCCGGTCATGATGTCGGGCGTTTTCTTTGCGCTGGTTCACTCCCGGCTGCCGGCATGCTACCCACTGTACATGGCGGAAAACGAATCGACGGCAACTCGGACGAGGGCGCACGCCCCGCAGCTGCTCGTACTGCTGGTGCTGATGCTGCTGCTGGCAGCGCCATTCGCACTCTACTTGGCGCAAAAGCGTCACAACGTCTTGTCGCTCGATATGGCCGCTCGCTTCCCCGAGAACCAACGGCTCACCGGCGGCGAGGTGTTCGCCACCACTATAGCGGAGATCATGGAGCACGAACTCAGCGGCGGCACCGGCTGGCGGCCGAATGATTTCATCCTCTGGAGTCCAAGGCTGTGGGCCGACAACAACGCCAACCGCCAGCTTGGTATCCTGCTAGCAGCACGCGAGAGCATGCGGGTGTTCAAAGACCACCTCACCAAGGTCTCCAGCAACGAGTACGATGCCAACCTGGTATTGGCCGACACCGCTCTACGAAACGATGCCTTCAAACTGTGGCTGCCGTCGGCAGAGAGCAAGTACAGCCAGGCGGTGCAGCGGCTGCGCATTTACGTTGACGGTTTGAAGGCCACACCGATGCGGTCGAAGCCGATCAATCAGCGCAACGCCGAGCTCATCCGGCTGGTGCAAGCGTGGACCGATCTGCTCGGCGACGCCCACGCCGCGCTTTACCGCCCCGACGGCCTGTGGCAGACCGACGACGATTTCTACCACGCTCAAGGCGTGGCCCACGTGATCTTTCACCTGGTGCAGGCCGTCGAGCGCGAGTATCGTCACGGGGAGGATACCAAGCCGATCATTCGCACGCTGCTCAACGAGGTGGCTGACGCTCTCGGCCAGGCGGCGGTGCTCAAACCGCTCGTCGTGTTCGACGGCAGCCCGAGCGGCCTGTTCGCCAACCATCGCCGCAACCTCGATGCCTTCGTCAATGAGGCGCGCCAGAAGCTCTATTCGGTGCGTGAGGAACTGGAGAAGTGAGCGCGGCCTAGCCCTGCTCGCCGTATAGCTGCGCCAGACGAGTGAAGGCCAGGTGCAGGTCCGCAGCCACCGTTTGCGCCCCCGGCGCTTGCCGGACTGCTTGCCACCACGGCGGGCGGGGCGTGCCGTCTTCGAGCAGCAGCAGCCGTCGCGCGGCGTGGGCGAACGGGGCCGCATAATCAGGCGGGCGCACGTCGCGGGCGAGCGCCCGCACCAGCGGATCGTGACGGGTGGTCTCGCTAGCCGGCGGCTCATCGGGAGCAGGGCTATCAAGCAGCGGGAAACGTGGCCCGGTAAAGTCGGGCTGCGCACCGCCACCAGCGAGGCCCGCCCCGGACAACAGCAGCGCGGCGGGAACAAGCTCGGGGCGCGTGCCCGCCAACAAGAGGGCGACGTACGCGCCCACCCCAGCACCCGCCAAAGCCGCGCGGCCGATTTGCGCCAAGGCCGCGTCGGCATCAGCGGCCAGCAACTCGGGGGTGTAGCCGCCGCCAGTGAGCCACTCGGAACGGCCATGGCCGCTGAAGTCGAGGGCGTAGATCGACCCGGCCCACACCGCCGGTGCCTCGCCCCAGCTGGCGCTCTCCTCGTACAGCCCGTGCAACAGCAACAAAGCCGGCCCGTCGCCGCGGCGGACTTGGTGCAGTTCGAGCGCGATGCGTCCGTGCCGAATACGCATCAGGACTCCAGGAAGTCGATAACCGCGGCGGCCGTCTCCACCGGCTTTTCCATGTGAACGAAATGCCCGGCGCCGGCGATGGTGCGCACTTGGAGGTCATTCACATGCGCCAGCCGCTCTGCCAGAAGCGCTTGCGGCAGCGGGCCCCAGGTGTCCGGCTCCGAGCCCACCAGGGCCAGCAAGGGCACGCGCAAGGCGGCGTAGCTCGGGCCGATCCATTCGGGCCGCCACGGGCCGAAGCCGTGACCCATGATCGGGTCATGTTTCCAGCGCCACCCGTCGCTGTCTGCGCGCGCACCGTGGAAGAGGAAGTAGCGCAGCCACTCGCGCGACAAGCGCGGGTTTTGTGCCCGCCGCCGTTCGACCAGCTCGTCGAGGCCGGCGTACGGCCGCCACGCTTTGTGCTGCGAGAACTTGCGGCGGCCATCGAGAAACTGGGCGAAGCGCGCCGGGGTCGGTTCTTCCTCCGGGCGCAACGGCAACGGTCCAAAGCCGTCGATATTGATCACCTTCATCACCAGCTCCGGCGCCGCGCAGGCGGCATCCGTCACTTGCCCACCGCCTTTGCTGTGGCCAAGCAGATGCGCGGGCCGGCCGAGCGAGCGCAAGACGTTGACGATGTCGAGGATATCGTTGGGCCAGGTGTAGGCGTCGGCCCAGCTCGAGTCGCCGTGGCCGCGGGCATCGATGGCGAGCACGTGAAATCGGCGCGCCAGCAGCGGTGCCAGCAGCGCGAAGCTACGCGCGTGATCCCACATGCCATGACACATCACCAGCGGTTGCGCTGCGGGATCACCCCAGGAGAGCGCATTGAGGCGCACCCCGGCCGAGTCGATGGTATGCGTGCGTTGCGGCGGCGCGACACCGGCGAAGTTCGGCTCGATCATGCTGAGCGGAGCATACGCGCCGGCGCGTCGATGGCAAGATCACCGGCACAATCGTGAGATGAAGCGGGCGAAGGCTCGCGGTTGAGAGCTGCGTGCCGGCTGCGCACACCGCTTGACGCCGATGCCGACGGCTGTGTATGGCGCAGCTCATGTGGAGGCGATGCTTCCACCTCTGATGGCCAACATGCCCAGCAACGCCGAGATTGCGCGTTCGATTTCCCTGCGTCCGATTGCGGATGTCGCCGCCCGCCTCGGGCTGCAGCCGGCCGATCTCTGCTTGTACGGCAACGAGGTCGCCAAGGTAGCGCCGGCGGTGTTGCAGCGGCCGCGGGTACGGCCGGGCGCCGCGCGCCTGGTTCTGGTATCGGCGATCACACCGACGCCGGCGGGCGAAGGCAAGACCACGACCAGCATCGGGCTGGCCGACGCCTTCAGCCGCTTGGGCGAATCAGTGTGCGTGGCCTTGCGCGAGCCCTCGCTGGGTCCGTGCATGGGCGTCAAGGGTGGCGCCACCGGCGGTGGCTACAGCCAGATCGCGCCGGCCGAGCGCATCAACTTGCACTTCACCGGCGATTTCCATGCCGTGACTTCGGCTCACAACCTGCTCGCCGCGCTGCTCGATAACCACATCTATTTCGGCAACCGCCTCGGCATCGATCCGCGCCGCGTCCTGTGGCGCCGCGTCATCGACATGAACGATCGCGCGCTGCGCAACGTCATTGTCGGCCTGGGCGGGCCGCAACAAGGGGTGCCGCGCGAGACCGGCTTCGATATCACCGCGGCCTCCGAAGTGATGGCCATGCTGTGCCTCGCCAGCGGCACCGACGACTTGCGCGTGCGTCTCGAGCGCACGCTGGTCGCGTTCACCCACGAGGGCCGGCCGGTAACCGCCGGCCAGCTGGCGGCCGCCGGCGCCATGCTGGCGCTGTTGCGCGAGGCCCTGCGCCCCAATCTGGTGCAGACGCTCGAGGGCACGCCGGCGCTGGTGCACGGCGGCCCGTTTGCCAACATCGCCCACGGTTGCAGCAGCGTGCTGGCCACGCGCCTGGCGCTGCATCTGGCGGACTGGGCGATCACCGAGGCCGGCTTCGGCTTCGATCTCGGCGCCGAGAAGTTCTTCGACATCAAGTGCGCCGGCGCCGGTCTCGATACCGCGGCGGTGGTGCTGGTAGCAACGATACGGGCGCTCAAGCTGCACGGCGGGGTGAAGCTGGCCGAGCTCGCCAACGCTGACGCCGGGGCGGTGGCGCGCGGGTTGCCCAACCTCGACAAGCACGTCGAGAACATCACCCACTTCGGCGAGAAGCCGGTGGTGGCGCTCAATCGCTTCGCCGGCGACAGCGAGCAAGAGATCGAGGTGGTACGCCGGCACTGCGCCGCGCGCGCCGTGCCGTTCGCCGTTGCCGATCACCATGCGCGCGGCGGCGCCGGCGCCATCGAGCTGGCGCGCACGGTGATGGCGCACGCGGAGCAGCGCAGCCAGCCGTTTCGCCCGCTGTACGATTGGGCGCAACCGGTGCTTGAAAAGATCCGCGCGGTCGCACAGAAGATGTATGGCGCACGTGATGTGCTGTTCACCAAGAGCGCGGAGCGTGACCTCGCCGACGTTGCCCGGCTGGGCTACGCGCGGTTACCCGTCTGCATCGCCAAGACGCAGAACTCGCTCTCCGATGATCCCAACCTGCGCGGGCGGCCGGCCGATTTCGACGTGACCGTGCGCGGCCTCCAGATCAACGCCGGCGCGGGCTTCCTGGTAGTCCTCACCGGCGACATCCTGCGCATGCCCGGCCTTCCCAAACAGCCGCTGGCGGAGTCAATCGATCTTCAAGGCGAGGATATCGTCGGCTTGGCGTAGCTGAGCGGCGTTGTGCTCACAGCACCAGCAGCGGAAAGTAACGCAAGCTCTCCAGCACCACGTCGGCGTCGCGGAAATCTTGATCGGCAGTCCAGCGATTGGGCACGGCGACGCAGAACATGCCGGCGTTGTGAGCGGCGCTGACGCCGGGGCCGGAATCCTCGATCGCGACACAGGCGGCCGGCGCTAGTCTCAGCCGCGCGGCGGCTAGCAGATACACGTCGGGGGCGGGCTTGCTCGCGCGCACTTCCGGATCTTCGCCCGACACCCGTACCGCAAGCACCTCGCCCAGCCCCAGGGCGGCCAGCAGCGCGTCAATGACCGCGCGCGTCGATGACGAGGCGAGCGCCAGCGGCAGCCCGGCGGCGTGCAGCTGGTGCGCCAGCGCCACCGCCTCCGCGATCGGCTCCACGCCGGCGGCGATCTCCTCCAATCGCGCCCGCGTGTGCGCCGCCAGCAACTCCGCCACCGGCACCGTGATCCCGCGCTGGGCACACCAAGCCGTCCATGAAGCCCGCTCGCCGATACCGATGAAGCTGCGGTATTCGGCTTCGCCGATCGACTGGCCGAAGCGCGCCAGCACCCGATTGGTGGCGCGGAAATGGATCGGCTCGGAATCGACCAGCACGCCGTCGAGATCGAACACCACCGCGCCAACGTTGCGTTCACGTTCCAAGCGGCGGCGAGCATTGGGCATGCGCCCTTGTACGAAGCGCGCCCGCTCGGTTCAAGCACAGGCTGTTCCGGGATAGGCTCCAGGCTTCAAGTCGGGATTCTCACTTGCGGTTTGCAGGTTCGGCCGTGCCATAGGTTCATCGGACGTTTCGTCATCGAGGAGCTACTTGGGAGCCAGCGAGTCAGCCAGTGCGCGCGCCTGACGAAGCGCCTCTAAGGCCCCCTGGCGCTCGAAGACCTCGAGCGCTTGGGTGGCGCGCGCCCGTGCCGCCTCGCGCTCGCCGCGATGCGCGTGGAGCAGCGCCAGCTCGAACATCGCCGAGCCCGAGTAGCCGGCGAGCCGGTGCAGCGGATGATCCGCGGTGCGCTCGAGGAGTGCGCGCGCCTTGCGCCGGGCCGGCAACACGTGGCGGATGATGAAGCCGGGGTTGCGCAGCAGCACCGAGAGGTCGGCACGACCCTCGCGGCGCGCAATCCGCGCGTACACGATACCCAGGATGTTGGTGGCCACGACCTCGACCCAGGGGCAGCTCGGCTGGCGGCGCGCCGCCTCGATGATGCTGATTCCTCGCGACGGCTCGCCAAGGCTCATCACCGCGGGCCCCGTCGCAAGCCGGATGATCGTCGAGATAATATTCTGGGAGAGCTGGTCCGCGGCCGGAAGCACCTCCTGCGCGAGCCGCACGAGTTCCTCCGAGCACTGCGCCGTCCCAAGCGCCGAGGCCAGGTACACGGCCGACAAGTGCCGATACGCCGGGTCCAAAGATGCTTCGAGAGCGGCCTTCCCGGACTCGATCGCGCGTTCATGCTCGAAGGCGGCCGAGTGACAGATCGCCAGGGAGGCGTGGCCGAGGACCGCCGCGCGCGAGTTGCCCGTCCGTGCGGCGATCGCGAGGAGATCCTCGGCGGCGAGCCGTGCACGCTTCAGGTCACCAGTCATCGCCGCGGCCATCACGATGGCCCCCAGAGGTTTGAAGACGACGTACGGCTCGTCCGGAAACTGCTGCCCCAGAATCATGGCACGTTCGCCGGCTGCAATGGCCTCTGACGGGCGCGCCAGCAAGGCGAGGGTCCACGCGCGCCAGGTCTCGGCGTAGGCGAGGACGTGCGCACTCCCTGCCTTCTCGCCAAGCTGAGCGGCGCGGTCGAGGTGCTCGATCGAGGCCGGGTATTCCTCGTGCCAGTAGAGCATGTGACCGGTCCAGCCCAGATATAGACCTAGAAGCTCGGGGTCCCCGACACCCTCGGCTACCTTCAAATTCGCCTCGAGCAGCAACCGCCAGGCCCTGCAGTCACCTTGGTAGTAGTGGACCAGCGACCAGTCGTTGAGGAGCTCAACCAGCGCGCGGTCCTCTGCCGGCGTGCGCTCTCGTTCGCTGAGTAGTGCGTATGCGTTGCGGTAGTGAGTGGCGGCGTCTTCGATCGCGTAGCGTGCCACGCACTTCTTGCCGGACTCGCGGAGGTAGTGGACGGCCTTGTCGACGACGCCGGCGTGCAGAAAGTGATACGCCAGCGTCTCGACGAACTCCGGCATCCGGTCCGCGAAAATCCGCTCCATCGCGAAGGCGGCGCGCTGGTGCAGTGCCTGGCGCTCGCTCTTGAGCAGACCGTCGTAAGCGACCTCCTGGGTGAGCGCATGCTTGAAGATGTACTCGACATCGGCCGCGCCGCTGCGGGCGCGGATCAAGTCTGCCGCTTCGAGCTGCGCCAGACTGGGCTGCAGCCCGTCGGCCTCGTCGTCGGCTTCGCCGGTCACCTGGGCCACGACGGAATACAGAAACTCGCGGCCGATGACGGCGGCGTTGCGCAGCACGCGCCGCCGGGGCTCGTCGAGCCGGTCGATGCGCGCGGCAATCACGCCGCGGATAGTCGTAGGCACTACCGCTTCGGAGAGCGCTCCGGCGATCTTCCACGTCCCATTGCGTGTGAGAACGTGGGTTTCTACCAGAGAGTTGACGACCTCTTCGACGTAGAACGGGTTGCCGTCCGAGCGCTCCTCAATGAATCGGGTGAGCGCGTCCGGAGGCTCGCTGCCGAGCAACGACTGGAGTAGCTCGCGCGTCTGGCGCGACGACAGCTCGCGCAGTTCGAGGACGCGTGTCCCCGGACCGGGGGCGTAGCCCGGACGATAGTTGCAGATGAGCACTGCGGGGACCTTGAAATCCGTGGTCAAGCCGCGCACCAGCGTCACCGTCGACGTGTCCGCCCAGTGCAAGTCCTGGAGACAGATCACGGTGGGTCCCCGGCAAGCGAGGGCGGCGAGGAGGCGGCGGACGGCGTCGAAGAGCAAGCGCTGGAACGCCTCGCGGTCGATCACTGGGCCGTCGGCCAGCTCGATGTTGTAGAGCCGCGCGATGACCGGCAGCACCTCGCGCGAGGATTCGACCAGCGCACTCACGCCGGCCTCGACCTTCAGGCGTACCGCCGCCGGTTTGTCGTTCTCGTCGATCCCCCAGCTCCGGTTCAGCAGGTCGATCACCGGAAAGTAGGGAATGTTCTCCGCGTACGGGTAGGCGCGCCCTTCGATCCATTGGATGTCGTTGCCGACGCGGGCGCGAAACTCCTCCACCAACCTCGTCTTGCCCGTACCTGCCTCGCCGCAGATGGCGATCACCGCCGGCCTGCCGTCGCGCATCTGCTCTGCTGCACCCAAGAGGACACCGATCTCCTCTTGCCTCCCGACGAAGGCGCCGCGGAAACGGGCAGACGCTGCGGCCCTCGATGAAGCTCCGACCACACGCGCGACCGCTACCGGTTCTGCCTTGCCTTTCACCTCCCGCTGGCCGAGATCCTGCAGCTCGAAGGCGCTAGCGACGAGCTTGCGCGTCTCCGGGCCGATCCAGATCTCGCCTTCCCCGGCGAGGCTCATGAGACGTGCCGCCAGGTTGATGGTGTCGCCCAGCGGGCCAGCGGTGCCGTGGTCGAACTTGAGCTCGCCGGTGACCACCAGGCCGGTATTGACGCCAGTGTGCAGAGCGATTGGCCCGCCGGTGCGCTTCTCCACCTCCGGGCTGAGCGCCTCCACGGCCTCATGCAGCTCCAATGCGGCGCGCACGGCACGCTCCGGGTCGTCCTCGTGCGCCGCCGGCACGCCGAAGATTGCCATGATCGCATCGCCGATGAACTTCTCGATGTGACCGCCGTAGCGCCCGACGATCTCGGCAGCGCGCCCGAAGATGCGGCCCATGATCTCGCGCGTCTCCTCGGGATCGAGCTTTTCGGACAGCGCCGTATAGCCGGTCAGGTCGGAGAACAAGACCGTGACCTGTTTGCGCTCCGCCTCGGCCGCCGGCGGTGACGCGGCGCCGCCCTTGAGAGCAGCGCCGCACTGGTTGCAGAAGCGTGCCGCCGGCGCGTTGCCGCAGCCGCACGCGGGGCATTGTCCTTCGCTGAGCGTCTCTGAACTCATACTGCCTCCCGCGACGACTCTTAGGTCAGGCCACAGCCGCTGCCATCAATCCTCCACGGCCGCGGTGATCGCGTTCTGGAAGAGGTCGAAGTTCCAGAGCAGGTTGTAGTCCGGGTTCAGCCGCGTGGTCACTTCGAAGTAGGCTCCGACCAGTTCGTGGTCGCGATCGATCCAGTAGTTGACGCCCCCGGCGCCGGGGTGGCCGAACGTGCCGAGTGGCTGCAGGCTGCCGTCGAAGTACTTCCATTTCGTGGGCGACACGATTTGCCAGCCGTAACCCCACGACGCGCGCTCCATGACGAGGTTGAGCAGGAGCGCACCGAGGCCGGGCACTTGGTCACGCGTCATGGCCGCCACCGCGGCGGGAGAGAGAATGCGCGCGTCGCCGTAACGGCCACGGTTCAGAAACATTTGCCCGAAGACGGCCATGTCGCGCGGTGTGGAGAAGGCTCCAGCCCCGCCGTACGGCGTCCGCTGCCATTGGCGCGAGCCGATGCACGGCAAGACCGGTTCTTCAGGATTGCCGAACGGAATGTCGGGCGCGCGCTGCACCACCCGGTGCGACTCGGACTCCGGCACCACATAGTAGGTGTCGTGCATGCCGAGCGGATCGAAGATGCGCTCCCGTGCCACGTCCTCGAGGCCCCGGCCCGAGAGGCGCCGTACAATCTCGGCGAGCAACTCGTAGTTGTGGCTGGAGTAGACCATCACTTCGCCAACGCGCGCGACACGCGGGGCGTCCCAGAAGAGTGAGAGCCACTGGTGAATGATCGGGTCCAGCCCTTCGGGACACGGCGGCGCTTTAAAGCCGGCTGCGAGCTTCTTTGCCCTGTGCTCGATCCAGGGCGGATCGATCTGAAACGGGTAACCGGTGGTGTGGGTCAACAGGTGGTGGACGAGGATCTCGTCGGTGCCGTCGCCGGAGATTTCGGGCAGGTAGTCCTTCGCCGGGCGATTGAGTCCCAGGAGCCCATCCTCGACGAGCTGCATCACCAGCGTGGCGGTGATCGGCTTGGTGATGGACATGACCGGGAAGAGCGCGCCACGTTCGAGCGGTCGCGAGTCGGGTCCGGGGCCGAGGACGCCGAAGGCTTCGTTCAGCACGACTACGCCGCGCCGCGCCACGCAGACGCCGAGAGTGGGGGTGTGCCCCTCCGTCACCCAACGTG
This sequence comes from Deltaproteobacteria bacterium, assembly GCA_016210005.1. Classification (NCBI taxonomy): domain Bacteria; kingdom Pseudomonadati; phylum Myxococcota; class Myxococcia; species Deltaproteobacteria bacterium. The sequence continues at coordinate 25,180 of JACQVA010000248.1, forward strand.
CGCATAAGTCGCGAGCGCGCGCGACTCGCTCGGGGAGCATGCCCACTTCCTTTGGAGAACCTGGTCGCAGCTTCGTCGTCATCCGTTCCTCACTTCCAAGACTTGGGGGTCGGCCTCGAAGGCCGCGCGGATCTCCGGGTCGGCGATGCGCGAGGACATCTCGTCGAGCAGCGCGCGGGCTGCGGCACGGTCGCCGCTCGCGCCCCGCTGATCTCCCGTGGCGTGGCGGGCGCGCGCGCGCGACGCCAGTATGCGCCATGTCCGCGTGCGAAAACTCTTCTCCTCGGCTTCGCGGATCGCCGCGTCGGCGCGCTCGAGGATCTCTTCCCAGCGCTGCAAGCCTGCCCGCGCGTGCAGACCCCATTCAAGCGCGATGAGGCAACCGCGCCGCTGTCCCAGCTTCCTGGCGCCTTCCGCCAATTGATCCGCGACGTCGACCGCTTGTGCAAACTCGCCGCGCGCGAGCGCCGCTTCGGCAAAGGCGAACGGCGACGGATGGAAACCGATCTCGTCACTTGTCCGCAGCACCCAGGCAGCGAGGTCGGCGCCGGCATCGCCGCGCCGCGCCGCGATGACCGTCAGCAGATCCACCATGCCGCGCTGCATCCACGTCCGCGACAGCCGCCCGGCTTCCGCCAATACCTCTTTGGCCACCGCTTCGGCACGGTCGAGGGCGCCGAGCGCCGCCAGCCACACCGCAACGCCGAACTCGCGCATGCAGCGCCCGAAGGGGTGGGCGTCGTCGGCGACCTCCTGCTGGAACGAGGTCCAGGCTTCGTCGAAACGGCCGAGATCGGTGAGCGCCAGGCCCTTGATGCTGGCGTACTGGACAGGAGGCGAGCCGAGCTGCTCAGCGAGGGTGACGCCTTCGTCGCAGGTGACCACGCACTGTTCGAAGTCGCCGCGCATCCAGTAGTGCCACATGAGCCAGAACAGATGCTCCTTCAGGCGCAATGGATCGCGGCGCGCCTCGAGGCGCTGGCGCAGGCGCATCGCTTCGGCATGCGCTTCACCGAGTTGCAGGAGCTTGATGCGGGCCGATGCGGCTTCGATTTCGAGCTCTTCGTCGCCGAGCGCGGCAGCCAGCAGGCGTGCCTCCTCGATGTTGGCAACCGCCTGGCTGTGGTAGTCCTGCCAGAAATCGGTGAACCAGCTCGTCGGGATGAGCGCCTGGCACATGGCGCGCTTGTCGTCGATGGTCTTCGCCAGCGCATACGCCTGCTCGTAGGAGGCGCGCATCTTCTCAGCGTATCCCTGCTCGTCGAGGGAGCGGATCCAGAGACCGCGGCTACGCATGAGCAGCAGTTCCACCTCGTGCGCGCGATTGCCGGACTGCTGTGCGGCGGCGAGCAGGGGCTCGATATCGGCGAGCGCCTCGCGGCCGCGGAAGAGATCGAGCTTGAGCTGGGCGCGTGCTTGCAGCACGGCGTCACGCTCCGCGCCGGACGGTGCGATCGCCAGCGCGTCGGCAAACGCGGCGAGCGCCTCGTCGAGGCGGGCCAGGCCGCGCAGCGCGCGCGCGCGCAGGCGTAAGACGCGCATCGCGGCTTCGGCGTCACTGTCGGGCAGCACGGTGCGCGCGGCATCGAGATCGCGCAGCGCGTCTTCGAAGGCGAGCGCGTCGAGCGCGCGCTCCGCGGCGCGCACCAGCCAGCTCGCGGTGCGTTCGCCTGGGGCTGCGGCGCCGGCCTGGTAGAGGTGATACGCGATATCGGGCGCATGGGCCTCGGCGTCGCGCGCGTGGAGTGTCTCCAGAGCGTCGGCCATGCGCAGGTGCAGCCGCTGCCGCCGCGCGGTGGAGAGCAGCGAGAGCAGCGTCTGGCGGATCTGTTCGTGCACGAAGGCGTAGCGCGCCTCGCGCCCGGTGGAAATGTCCTCGATGAGCGTGGCGCGTCCCGCCTCATCGAGCGCGTCGAGCAGGTCGTCCTCGTCCACGCCCTGGAAGGCGGTGAGCAAGTCGAAGCGGAAGGCCTTGCCCGCCAGCGCGGCGATCGTCAGGACGCGGCGGCAGTCGTCGCTGACACGCTCGAGCCGCTGTCCGATGACCAGGCCGACGCTGCGTGGTACGTCGGTGTCGGCGATCTGTACACCCGAGCGCCACTGGCCCGCCTCGTCGAACAGCTTGCCCGCCTCGTGGAGATGACGAAACACCTCTTCCACGAAGAACGGATTGCCTTCGGTCTCCGCGTAGACGAGCGCCACCAGCTGCTGCGGCGGCGTGCTGCCCGCACGGCCGGCGAGGACCGCGGCGACACCGTCGGCGGTGAGGCGACCGAGTCGGATCTCTTCGGCGAGGCGCTGGCGCAGGAGTTCAGGGAGGACGGCGGCCAGCGGGCGGCCGGGCTTGAGATCGGTGTCGCGGTACGTTCCCACCACCAGCACCGGGATCTGCGCGAGCCGCTGGGCCAAGTGTCGGATCAGGAGCAGCGTCGACTCATCAGCCCAGTGGAGGTCTTCGAACACGAGCAGTAGCGGTGTCGCACGCGCAGTGCGCTCGAGGAACTCGGAGATTCCGTGGAGCAGGTAGCGCCGCTCCTGCTCGGGCGGGAGTGAAACGGGCTCTGGAATGTCCGAGTAGCGCACGCGCAGCTCGGGCATGAGCTTGGCGATCTCGGGCGCGTTCTCGCCGAGTACCCGGCGGAACGCCTCGGGCGATCCTTGGCGCGCCGCCGCCTCGAGGTGCTCGATGGTGGGCAGGTAAGGCGGCGCACCCTGCTGGTCGACGCAGTGGCCGGTCAACACCATGAGCCCGAGCCGCTGCGCCGCGGCGGCCGCCTCCTCGACCAGCCGCGACTTGCCCACGCCGGCCTCGCCGCCGATCAGCATCAGCGTGCCGCTGCCTGAGCGGGCACGCTCCACCGCCTGCAGGAGCCTCGTGCGCTCCTGGGCGCGGCCGACGAACGGCGTGCGCTCGCTCCCCGAAAGGACGCCGCTGGCCTCGGCGGTTGTCCACGGCACCTCCCAGAGATGCCAGGGTGCGTCGATTCCCTTGAGTACGAACTCGCCGCGGTCGACCAGCTCGCCACGCGCGGTGCCGAGAACGCCGTGCACGGTATCGGAGGCGAAGATCCCACTGGCCGTCGCCACCGACTCGATACGCTTGGCGACAATCAGCGTCTCCCCGTGCAGGCCGCCATCCTCGCTCAGTACCTCGCCGGTATGCAGGCCGACACGGAGCTGCACGGCACTATCGGGTCGGTTGCGATTCCGGCGCGCGATCGCGCGTTGGATATCTTGCGCGCACACTACGGCACGCCGCGCCGACTGAAACGCCACCATGAGTCCATCGCCGGTGTCCTTGATGACGACCCCGCGTTGCTTATCGACTTGCTCTTGGGCCAGAGCGGCCAGCTCGCGCTCCACGGCCGTGGCGGCCTCGTCTCCCAGCCGCTGGTTGAGCAACGTCGAGCCGACGAGGTCGGTAGAGAGCACCGTGACCGTGCCCTCGGGGAGCGAGACCGTTTCAGCAGACATGGGGCCTTCCGTGTGCGCGGCAGTGTGCTTCACGTCCGTGGGGCGCCACCACGCGGGCGAAGACCGAATCGACGAGATTTGCGGCTTGGCACTTCGGGCATCTCATGAGGGTTCCCTTATCGCGTCATTTGCGGTTACGTCAGCGGAGAAACGCATCATGGTGTCGCTATCTCCACGGGCCACTGCACGGCGTGCATCGTGTAGGTGCCGCTCAACCCCTTCAGCGCCGCCTCCCGCGCGCCATCGAAGCGGATGTCGCCGGCGCTCTGGGTGAGTTCTTTGACCAGCGCCGATACCAGGACCTCGCCGCCCTGCGCCTGCGCCGCGATACGGGCGGCGAGGATCACCGCCTTGCCGAAGAACTTGTCAGCCTCGCGGATGGCTTCGCCGGTGTGCAGGCCGATGCGCACCTTGATGGGCTGCTCGGGATGGGCCGCGCTGTAGGCGGCCATCTCGCGCTGAATGGCGATGGCACACAGCAGGCCGCGGCGTGCGCTCGGGAAGGCAAGCAGGAAGCCGTCGCCTTGCAGCTCGACCTCGAAGCCGCCGTGGGCCGCCAGCTGCTCGCGCACGATGCGGTTGTGCTGGCCGATGACAGCTCGCGCTTTCAGATCGCCCAGTCGCTCGGTCATCGTCGTAAAACCTTCCATGTCGCTGAACATGATGGTCACCGTGCCATCGGGCGCGGCCTGCCCGCGCAAGTCGGGCTTCTTCGCGCCGACGGACGCGGCGACTATGTCGATGGAACGCTGTAGCTCGCCCGACTGCGCGCCTTGCGCGCGCAGCTTGAGCGCGAGTGCCATGTCGAGCCAGCCTTTGAGGCCGAGTTCTTGCGACGTGGCGAGCGCCGTGCCGAGGAGGGCGCGCGCCCGCTCGCGATCGCCCGGGCCGTTGCGGTCGAGCCGCATGCGGGCGTAGTCGATCTGTGTGCGCGCTGCCCAGGCGCGGGCGCCGAGCCGGCGGTCCATCGTTCGCGCATCTTCGAAGTGCCGCAGCTGCACGCCGCACTGAGCGCAGCTCAACGCCAGCCGCCCGCCGCATTCGAGGCAGAACTTGGCGCCGTCCGGATTTTCGTGTTGGCACGAGGGGCAGCGCATGGCTCAGACCTGCAACGCCTTCGCCAAGCGCGCCGCGTGGCCGGTGGCGCCGATCGCCTCGTACAGTCGATGCGCTTCGCGCAGATGATGCCCGCGTGCCACGGCGTCGCCGCACACGCGGGCCAACTCGGCGCGTATCTCGGCGATGAGCGGTTCGAGACCGCGCGCTCCCGTCTCCGCCACCGCAGCCGCCGCAGCTTGCAGCGCGTCCTCCACCGCTCCCCGAGCCCGCTGACCATGCTCGGCGCAGAGCGCGTAGGCCAGCGCCACGTACTGCTGCACGAGGACCTTCTGCCCGCGCTCCTTTCCCAACGCGATCGCCTCTTCGGCCAGCTGCCGGGCGCGCGCGGCGTCGCCCCGCCCGAGCGCCGCGCGGGAGAGCGTGGCCAGATTCAGGCTCTCGAACTCGAGACCGACGCGCCGCTCGCGCGACCGGTCGAGCACTCCAGAGGTTACGTCCTCGGCCTCCTCCTCATTCCGGACTCGCGACCCTTCGACCGTGCCCGGGACAGGCTGTCGACGCTCGACCGGAGCAGCGCAGGCGAGGACGCTGCCGTCGCGCACCGCCACCCCCTGCACATCGACCAGCTCGTCGATTAACTCGTCCAATTCGGTGCCGCGGAGCTCCAGCTCGCGGCCCAAGGCGCGCACGGAAAGACGACCTTGCTGTTCGAGGACCTCACGGGCGCGCTGCAGCTTGGCGACGAAGCTCATCGTGTCATCTCCTCGATGTGCGCCGCGAGGCGTGCGGCGTTGGCGCTCGCGCCCATCTCGCAGTAGAGGTCACGCGCCTGCTCCGGCTGGCGCCGCGCGTCGTCCAGCTGCCCATCGCGCTCGCAGAGCGCGGCACGCTCGACGTGGACGTAAGGGAGGTAGACGCGCATACCCGTCGTCTCGGCAACTTCGTGTGCGCGGTCGAGTGCTGCAGTGGCCGCCGCGACATCTCCTTCAGCCCTCAGCATTCGAGCCCGGGCCAACTCGAGCCGCGCCCGCGCGCCCTTCCAATCTCCAAGAACGACGAAGGCTTGCTCGACGGCGGTCCGGGCACCCGGGACATCTCCGCTGTCCAGCCGGGCGTCGGCGAGGTCGCCGAGTGCGCCGGGCACGAGATAGATTCCGACGCCGTTGGCTCGGGCCAGGTCGATCGCCCCGGTGAGATGTCTGATGGCCTCGGTCGCTGCTCCCCGACGGGCAAGCACCAGACCCAGAATCCAGTACACGTAGACGCGACCGAAGGAGGACCCGACCCTTTCGACGCCGTCGAGGGCGCTGCCTGCATGACGGAGCGCCGCCTCGACATCGCCGGCAAACGTCGCGACGCGTGCCAGCCCTGCCTCGCACCACGCGACCATCTCGGTTGCGCCGAGGCGTTGCAGGACCTCCCGGCCGTGTTCAAATGAGGCGCGGGCCTCGCCCAGGTGCCCACACTCGGTGAGGAAGAGGCCCCGGAAATGATGCGCGGCGGCATGGGGCACGTTGCCGAGCGGAGGGCTGCTCTCACTCACGCCGCAGGCGAACAGCTGGATTGCCTCGTGCACACGTCGCAGAGCGTCCGAGAGCTCGCCGAACACCCACTCGTTGAGGCTGGTGCTCCACAGCCCCCAGCACCGGAGGTCGTTGTCTCCGGAGGCATCGGCAACGCGGAGCATCTCCGCACCGAGCTGACGTGCCTGCCCCACTTTCCCCCGCATCGAGAGCGTGACCATGTACGAAGCGATGGCGTAAAACCGCGCCCGCGCTGTACCGATCCGATCGGCGAGCGCCCGCGCCTCTTCGAAGAGCTGTTCGGCGGCCTCCTCCGACATTCCTCCCACGCGGAACGAGGCGGCGGGCAGCCGCGCCCTGGCCTTGAACGCGATCTCGGCGGCGCCGTCGCCCGTAGCATCGGCTTGGAGCAGGCCGCGCACGCGCTCCCAGTGCCGGCACGCCTCCACGGGCGCATTCATGCCGGCCCATTCGGCGGCGCGCGCGTACCAACGGGCCGCGTCGAGGGCCTCGCCTGCCGCCTCGAAATGATGCGCCACGAGACTCGCGCGCTCGTCCAAGCGCTCCGTCTCACCTGCAGCGAGGGCGCGCGCCACGGCCGCATGGATGCGGGCGCGCCGCACGCGCAGCAGCGATTCGTAGGCGACCTCCTGCGTCAGCGGGTGTTTGAAGGAGTACTCCGCATGTGGGTAGAGGGAGGTCTCGTAGAGGAATTCGCTTGCGGTGGGCGTGCGCAGTAGGTCGGGGAGCGGCGTGTCGATCGGCGCGTCGGCGACGACCTGCTCGAGGATCGGGAGGCTGAACTCCTTGCCGATCACCGCCGCCGTTTTCAGGAGCAGCTTCGCGTGTTCGCCCAGGCGGTCGATGCGCGCGGCGAGGAGATCGTGGACGGTGGCTGGGATATCGAGGTCAGTGACCGGGCGGACGAGCCGCGGTGGCCCGCCGTCGTCGTGAACCAGGGTCCCCTGATCGCGAAGCGCCTGGACGACCTCCTCGACGTAGAAGGGATTTCCCCCCGTCCGTTGTCGGATGGTATCGCGCAGCGCCGCGAGCGACGGGGCCGTGCCGAGCAGCTCGCCGAGCAGCTCGTCCACGGCTTCGGGGCCGAGCGGGTGCAGCGGGAGTTGCTGGTAGTAGGAGCGCTGCATCCAGGCCGCGTGGAACTCAGGCCGGAAGTTGAGCAGCAGCAGGCTGCGCGTACCCGCCGTGGCCTCGACGAGCACCTCGAGCACGGACGCGCTCGCGTGATCGATCCAATGGAGATCGTCGAGCAGTATGACCGCCGGCTCGCGGCGGCTGCGCGCCTGCATGATACGGCGAAGGAGGCCCGCTTGCGCGCGCTCGCGCGCCTCGGGATCCATCCGCGGTGCCGGACGCTCCGGGTCCGGAAACCCGAGCATGTCGAAGACGAGCGGCAGATCGTCTCGCAGCGCATCGTCAAGCAGCACCAGTCGGCCGGCGACCTTCTCGCGCGCCGCCTGTGGTGAGTCCTGCTCGACGATCCCGAAGGACGCCCGCTGGTACTGGAGGATCGGAAGGAACGGCACCATCTGGCCGTGGGCGAGGCACTGGCCCTCGTTGACCGGAATGCCACGAGCCCGACAGCGCTGCGCGAACTCCCAGCACAAGCGGCTCTTGCCCGTACCGGCCTCGGCGACGACGCCCACCACTTGGCCGTGCCCGGCGAGGGCCTGCTCGATCGCGGCGTCGAGCACTGACATCTCGGCCGTGCGGCCGACGAAGCGCGAGAAGCCGCGGGCTCGCGACCGATCGAGCCGGCTGCGCGCAGTACCAAGCCCTTCGAGGGCAAAGACGCCGACTGGGGCGCGGACGCCCTTCACCGTGAACGCCCCGAGATCGCGGAACGTGAAGTACCCAGTGACGAGCGCGGCCGTGTGCTCAGTCAAGTAGATTGTGCCGGGCTCGGCCACCTGCTCCATGCGCGCCGCGAGCCCGACGGTGTGCCCCTGCGCGGTGTAGTCCATACGCAGGTCGTCGCTGATGGCACCGACGACGACCTCGCCGGAGTTGAGTCCCATCCGCGCGGCCAGACTGAGCCCGTGCGTGCGCCGCACCTCGTCGCCGTGCCGTCGCAGGGCGTCGCGCAGGTGCAGAGCGGCGTAGCAGGCGCGCTGGGCGTGGTCCTCGTGCGCGATCGGCGCGCCGAAGAGAGCCATGATGCCGTCGCCGGTGTACTGGTTCACCGTGCCCTCGAAGCGGTGCACGCCGTCGGTGAGAATTGCGAAGAAGCGATCGAGAATCGCGTGCCGCTCTTCCGGATCGAGCTGCTCGGCCAATTCCATCGAGCCCTTCACGTCGGCGAACAGGACAGTCACTTGCTTGCGCTCGCCTTCGAGCGCGGACTTGGATTGCAGAATTTTGTCGGCGAGATGTTTGGGCGTGTAGCTGCGTGGGGAGGGGTTGTTGGTTGTTAGGTTGTTAGTTGGTAGGGAAATGGTCTGGCTTTCAGCTTTCAGCTTGCGACTTTCGGCTACTAAGGAAGCGCCGCACTCGTTGCAGAACTTGGCCGCCGCCGGCAGCTCGGCACCGCACTGTGCGCACGGGAGTGCGAAGCCGCGGCCGCATTCGAGGCAGAACTTCGAGTTCGGCGGGTTCTTGTGGCCGCAGGTCGGGCAGTTCATTGGCTGGCCGCTCCTCTTCTCTTACTGTTCGCTGACAGCTGATAGCCGATAGCTGATTCGCTCCGCGTGTCCGGTCGCGTCCAATCCAGAGAACCGAGTGTTCGTCCCTTTGGCCCCGGCGTTGTGCCAGTCCCAGGGAGGCGGCCGTTCATATCGATCCGCTGGCGTCCGGTGATATCGTAAGAATCCATTGCATTCTTACGGTAGACCCGTGATGATGTCCTGCGATGGAAGCCGTCCCGCGTCTGCTCGCGCTCCCGAACCGTTCCTTCTTCGTCTTCGGTCCGCGCGGCGTCGGGAAGAGCACCTGGCTGCGACAGGTGTTGCCGCGCGAGACTCCGGTTTTCGATTTGCTGCGCAGCGACGTGTTCCTCGACCTCGTCCGTGACCCGGTGCTCCTTGAGGCGAAGGTCGGCCGGCGGGCCGCCGGCAGTTGGGTGTGCATCGACGAGGTGCAGAAGGCGCCCACCATTCTCGACGAAGTCCACCGACTCATCGAGGGGCGCAAGTGGCGCTTCGCGCTGAGCGGCTCGTCGGCACGCAAGCTGCGGCGCGGCGGGGCGAACCTCCTCGGCGGGCGTGCCGTCACGCGTGCCCTCGGACCGTTCTCGTTCGCCGAGCTCGGCCGGCGCTATGATCTCGACCGGGCGCTGGAGTTCGGCACGCTCCCACTGGTGGTGGTCAACCCCGACAGTGCCGCGGACACGCTCTCTTCTTACGTCCACACCTACTTGCGGGAAGAGATCCGCGAGGAAGGCGTGGTGCGGAAGATCGACCCGTTCCTGCGTTTCCTGCAGGTGGCCGGTTTGTTGAACGGACAGGAGTTTAGCGGCGGCAACGTCTCGCGCGACGCCCGGGTCCCCCGCAGCAGCATCGACGGATACTTCTCGATTCTCGAAGACACCCTGCTGGGCACCTTCCTCCCTGCGTATCGCCCTCAGGTCAAGGTGCGCGAGCGCGCCCACCCGAAGTTCTTCTGGTTCGACCCCGGTGTCGCGCGTGCGGCGGCTGGCTTGCTGCGCGATCCCGTGGATGCCGCGTGGCGCGGCGGGGCGCTGGAGACGCTCGTGCTGCACGAGCTGCGGACCTACAACGCGGTGGCGGCGAAGGAACGGCCGATCGCGTTTTATCGAACCGCTGCGGGATCGGAGATCGACTTCGTCATCGAAACCCGGCGGCGCACCACCAGCGTCCCTCCCCGTGTCGTCTGCATCGAGGTCAAAGCCGCGACGCGCTGGAAGCGGGAGTGGGAGGAGCCGATGCGTTCCCTGGCACGCACCAAGGGCATCACCGTGCAGCGGATGCTCGGGGTGTATCGCGGCACGGAGGTCCTGACGTTCGACCGCCTGGACGTCCTGCCCGTCCTGGAGTTCCTGCGACAGCTCCACGCCGGGATGATCTTCTGAAGCGCACGTCATCCGGCAAGCAGCATTTCGATCTGTTGCACACGCGCCGGCGCGCCGATTTCTGTGAAGAGCTTCTTCGCCTCGCGCGGCGCGCCTTCGCGCGCGCCGCTGTCGCCTACGAGGCGGGCGAGCTCGGCGCGGTCGAATAGGACGAGCGGCGCCAAGCTGGTCGCGCCGGTCTCGGCGATGAGCCGCTCGGCGTCGTCCAGGGCGGCGTGGATGGCGGGCCCGGCCGCGACTCCCTCTTGGATAAGGAGTAGTGCCAGCGCCCGCTGGGCGTAAACGAGATCCGTCGGCATGCCGATGCGCCGTCCCAGCGCGACGGATTCCTCGGCCAGGGCGCGAGCGCGCGTGAGGTCGCCCGCACCGAGACAGGCTTCCGCGAGCCACGACACGTACCGCGCTTCGCTCTCGAGCGCAGTGCGACGCTCACGAGCAATTGCGAGCGCATGCTCCAGCGACTCGAGATCGCGCGGCGCAATCGCAGTCGGCCCGATAGCGTCGTTTCCGTGCATCAGATGTTCCGGGTGGCCGGCAGCTTGCCCATTGCGCTGGGTCCCCCACGGTCGACCACTCGCATTGCCATCACAAGCTGACCCATCCGATCTCCTCAGCCCTGGGCAGCGGCGGCATTTCGTCCGCTGCGGCACAGGCCACGACCGTTACGAAGCGACTGCGCTCAGCGCAGCCAGACTTGTCTTATGGGTAAGCCCTTACTCCGCTGCCTGACTCAACGCAATGATGGGCCGGCGGCCGCTGGCATTCGGGTGTGCGACGAATCTGTGGGTAACGTGCAGCCGACCGGGCAAATCCTCACCTGTCTGACAGTACTGTGTACTGTCAGGCCGAGGCCCATGGCCGAAAGGGACGCAATTTGTCATCTTCCAGGCGCGGCGCCACTTCTTCAGCTGCTTCTCCCGCACGATTTGCGGTCTCTGCGCAGCCGTGCGCTTCGTAGTAGACCAGCTTGTCAACGCCGTACTTGGCCGAACAACCCTCCACCACCTTGCTCTTATGCTGCCACACCCGCGTTGCTAGCTGTGAGGTCACCCCAATGTACAGCGTGCCGTTCCGTTTGCTGGCCAGGATGTAAACGCAGAACTGCTTGTCCATAGCGCCAAACGCCAAACTGGATTCCCGCTTTCGCGGGAATGACGGCCATAACACCGAAC
>JACQVA010000249.1 GCA_016210005.1 Deltaproteobacteria bacterium
CAGGGGCGGTGGGGCTCCGGATGGATTCCCGCCTTCGCGGGAATGACGGAGGGAAATCTGCGCGCGACGCCAAGACTTTCGGCCATAGTAGTTCAGGACCGGCGTGCCCCTCTAGAGCGCAGCCCGGTGTCAACGTGGAGGGCGCCGGTCTCCCATCTCACGTCAAACTCAACCACCCCCTTGATGCAGATCAGGGCCTTGCCGCGGGCGCCCGCCTTCGTTGCCGAGCATGTCCCGCAACCGCAGCGGCGCGACTTTCGTCTGCGCGAAGCAGGCACGATCGCAGCCACCGGGCCTGCGCAGGACAACACCACACCCCGACCCGGTTGGCGGCCGGCGCGGCGGCACGCTAAAGAGGGAGGCCGGGTGGTGCCGAGATGAGCATGGTGGTCAACTGTGCGGCTTACGCCGACGGCCGCAAGATCGGGCCGGTCGATATCGAGGACATCGGCGAGATTCTCAAATTTCCCGGGCAGTTCATTTGGATCGGACTGCATGAACCGGACGAGCCGCTGCTGCGCCAGATCCAGCAGCAGTTTTCGCTGCACGACCTCGCGGTCGAGGACGCGCTGCGGGCCCACCAGCGGCCCAAGCTCGAAGAGTACGCCGACTCATTGTTCGTGGTGCTGCGCACCGCCCGCTGGCGCGACCAGCAGATCGACTTCGGCGAGACCCACATCTTCGTCGGCCCGCGTTACGTGGTCTCGGTGCGCCACGGTGCTTCGCTCTCTTACGCCGACGTACGCACCCGCTGCGAGAGCACCCCGCGGCTGCTGCGCAAGGGGCCGGGGTTCGTGCTTTACGCCCTGATGGACTTCGTCGTCGACCACTACTTCCCGATCGTCGATGCGCTGCAAGAGCGGCTGGAGAGCTTCGAGGAGAAGATCTTCCGCGGCGGTTTCGACCGCCACACAACCGAAGAGATCTACGCCCTCAAGCGCGACCTGGTTGCCCTCAAGCGGGCGGTGTCGCCGCTGGTCGAGGTCTGCAATCGCCTGGTGCGATTCGACGTCGAGCTGGTACCCGAAGACGTGCGGGTCTACTTCCGCGACGTCTACGACCACGTGATCCGGATCAACGAATCGGTCGATGGTCTGCGCGAGTTGCTGACCACGGCGCTCGAAGCCAATCTCTCGCTGATCTCCGTCGGTCAAAACGAGGTCACCAAGAAGCTGGCCGCCTGGGCCGCCATTTTGGCGGTGCCGACGATGATCGCGGGCGTGTACGGCATGAACTTCGACTTCATGCCCGAACTGCACTGGCGTTATGGCTACGCCGCGATCATGGGCGCCATGGTCGGCATCTGCGGCTTGCTCTACGCGCAATTCAAGCGCACCGGCTGGCTGTGAAGGCGACCATGGCCACGGCTCGCACGGATGGAACAGCGCTGCCACGCTCGCGGTTCGCCGCTCCCACGCGCGGTGGCATGGGCGCGGTCATCTGCTTGGTGGTGGCCGTGGCCGTGCCGGCGGTGGAGCTGCGGGCGCAAGAATCGCCGCCGGCTAAGACGCTTGCCGATTGCATAGCGCTCGCGCTCGACAACCATCCGCGCCTAAAAGCGGCGGCGGCCACGGCTGCCGCCGGCGCCGCGCGGGCGCGCCAGGCGCTCGCCAACTACCTGCCACAAGTCAGCGCCACTTACAGCGCCAACCGGCGCAATACCAGCGCCGCGGCGGGTACGGGCACCAACCTCGGCACCCAGGCCGATACCTTCAATTTCTACAGCACCGGCGTCAGCTTCTCGCAGCTGCTGTTCGACTTCGGCCAGGCGTTGCACGGCATCCGCGCCGCCCGGGCGAACCAGCAAGCGCTCGCCGCTGATGCCACCAGCGAGCGCGAAATCGTCATCGTCACCGTCAAGCGCGCCTATTTCGACCTGCTAGCCGCGCGCCGCCTGCTGGCCGTCGCCGAGCAGACCGTGCGCCAGAGCCAGCAGCAGCTGGAGTTGGCGCACGGGCGCTTCGACGTGGGTCTGGCCCCCAAGTTCGACGTCACCCGCGCGCAGGTGCAACTCGCCAGCGCGGAACTGAACCAGCTGACCGCGCGCAACAACGTCGCGCTGGCGCGCGAGACCCTCGCCAACGCCCTCGGCCTCACCGGCGCGCTCGACTTCGAGATCCTCGATACCCTCGATGCCCACGAACTCCACGTCAGCGAAAGCGAGGCGCTGGCGGCCGCCTACGATCACCGGCCGGAGCTGCACTCGCTGCGCGCGCAGCAACTGGCCGCCACCGAGCAAGTCGCCGCGCTGCAAACGAGATACCTGCCGTACGTCACCGGCGGTGGCAACTACACCTGGACCGGCAGCGACTATCCGCTACAATCGAGCTGGAATCTGGGTGCCAGCGTGAACCTCTCGATTTTCAACGGCGGGCTGACAGCGGCGCAGATCGGCGAGGCCAAAGCCAACCTCTCGCAGGTGCAGTTCACCGCCGAGGTCACCCGGCAGACTATCGCGCTCGAAGTGCGCCAAGCCGCGCTCAATCTCGAACAAGCGGCCGAGAGCATCCGCGTCTCCGAGAAAGGCGAGCAGCAGGCACGCGAGAATCTCGAACTCGCCACCGGCCGCTACCATGCTGGGGTCGGCAGCATCATCGAGCTGACCGACGCCCAGGCCGCGTTCACCAGCGCCGAAGCCAGCCACGTGCAGTCGCTGTACAGCTATCAGACGGCGGTGGCGGCGCTGGAGAAGGCCACGGCCGTGCCTTATACCGCTGCGGTTCGTTAGCCCGCCCATGCCGCGCCGAATTCGCGCTGTCAGCCTTGCGCTCAAGGGCTCGACTGTCCTGGCCGCCGGGTTGTTGTCACTCGTGGTGGCGTGTAGCAATGACGACACCGGCGGCGGCTATCTCACCGAAGCCGTGGACCGCGGCACCATTGCCGCCACCGTTACCGCCACCGGCACGGTCAACCCGGTCACCACCGTCCAAGTGGGCACCTACGTGTCCGGCCCGATTCGTGCCCTCGACGTCGACTACAACTCCCCGGTGAAGAAAGGCCAGCGAGTGGCGAAGATCGACCCGGCCCCGTTCCAGGTCAAGGTGCAGAAGGCCGAAGCCAGCCTGGCCACGGCGCGGGCGCGCGTGCGCAAGTCGCGCACCGACTTGGCGCTCAAGCAGCTGACGCTCGAGCGGATGCAGGAGTTGCGTGCCAAGAACCTGATCCCGCCCAACGACCTCGATACCGCCAAGAGCACCCACGAACAGGCGCTGGCGCAGGTGGAATTGGATGAAGCCGGCGTCATGCAGGCGCAAGCGGAGCTGGAAGAGGCGCAAATCAATCTCGCCTACACCGATATCACCTCACCGGTCGATGGCGTCGTGGTCTCGCGCAACGTCAGCGTCGGCCAAACCGTCGCCGCCAGCTTTCAGACCCCGACGCTGTTCTTGATCGCCGAGGACCTCACCAAGATGCAGGTGGATGCCAACGTGAGCGAGTCGGACATCGGCGCGCTGGGCGAGGGCCAGCAGGCCGTGTTCACGGTCGATGCTTTTCCGGGCAAGGAATTCCGCGGCGCGGTGGCGCAGGTGCGCAACGCGCCGATCACGGTGCAGAACGTGGTCACCTACGACGTGGTCCTGGCGGTCGACAACGCTTCGCTGGAACTCAAGCCGGGCATGACGGCGACGGTGGCGATCACCACCGCCAGACGCGATGACGTGCTGCGGCTGCCGGCCCGGGCGCTGCGCTTCAATCCCGAGCGCCGGAGCAGCGGCGCGACCCCGGCGCGCGATCACACCGCCGCCGCTCGCGACACGCCGGCGGTGTGGCTGCTGCAGCCCGACAACACGCTGCGCCGGGTGGAGGTGTCCGTCGGCTTGCGCGACGAGCAGCACGTCGAGCTGCTCTCCGGCAACCTGCAGCCCGGCGACCCGGTGGTGACGGCGCTGCGCCAGACGCCGGCGCGCGAAGCCGGCCGCCCGCCCGGCTTCGCCCCGCGCTTCCGCTAGGAGCCCGCCGGAGCAATGGGTGTCCGCGGCCTTCACCATTGCGCCATCACCCGGCGCGGCCGGCGCTGAGCGCGGGTCGAGGTCATGGCGGCACTGATCGAAACCCGCGAGCTGTGGAAGATCTACCAACTCGGTGACATCGAGGTGCGCGCGCTGAGCGGCGTGGCGGTCGACATCGCCGCCGGCGAGTTCGTGGCGATCATGGGAGCGTCGGGCTCGGGCAAGTCGACGTTCATGAACATCCTCGGCTGCCTCGACCGGCCGACGCGCGGCAGCTATCGGCTCGGCGGCACCGACATCGCAACGCTGTCGGCCGATGAGCGCGCCACCATCCGCAATCGCCAACTCGGCTTCGTCTTCCAGAACTTCAATCTGATCGCGCGCACTAGTGCGATCGAGAACGTGGAGCTGCCGCTGTATTACGGCGACACCCCGTTGGGCGAGCAGCGCCAGCGGGCACGCGCCGCCCTCGCCGCCGTCGGCTTGAGCGGCCGCGAGGCGCATCTGCCCAATCAACTCTCCGGCGGGCAGCAACAGCGAGTCGCGATCGCCCGGGCGCTGGTCAACCGCCCGACCGTGCTCCTGGCCGACGAGCCGACCGGCAACCTCGACACCCAGACCAGCGCGGAGATTCTCGAGCTCTTCCGGCGCCTCAATCAGGAGCAGGGGATCACGGTGGTCTTGGTCACCCACGAACTCGAGATCGCCGCTTACGCCGGGCGCGTGATCACTTTTCGTGATGGAGAGATCGTTAGTGATTTGCGCCAAGCGGCGCGCCCCAGCGGCGCCGGGGCCCAGGCGGTGTGATCATGAAGCTGTTGCGTATGACTCTGCGCACCGCGCTGCGGGCACTGCGGCGCAACAAGCTGCGCTCGGCGCTGACGATGCTGGGCGTGACCATCGGGGTGGCCGCGGTAATCGCCAACGTCAGCATCGGCGAAGGCGCCGACGCGACCATGCAGGAACAAATCCGCAGCCTCGGCACCAACCTGCTGATGGTCATCCCGGGCGCGACCACCGCTTCCGGTGTGCGCTCGGGTTGGGGCGGGGTCTCCACCCTCACCACCGCCGATGCCGTGGCAATCGAGAAGGAGTGCGCCGCCGTGGCCGCGGTCAGCTACTTTCGCCGCCAGGTGGTCCAGATCGTCTCGGGCGATCAGAACTGGTCCACCGTCGCGCAGGGAGCGACGCCCTCGTACACCAAAGTGCGCGAATGGCCGGTGGTGGCGGGCAGCTTCTACACCCAGCGTGATGAAGACAGCGCCAACCGGGTGTTGGTGCTGGGTCAGACGGTGGCTAATCAGCTGTTCGGCCCCGGCGTCAACCCGCTCGATGCCATCGTGCGCGTCAAGGACGTTCCCTTCCGCGTCATCGGCGTGCTCGAAGCGAAGGGGCAGACGACTTGGGGCCAGGACCAGGACGACGTCGTGCTGATGCCGTTCTCGACCGCCGAACGCCGGGTACTCGGCACGCAGTTCGTCGGCACCGTCGACATGATCTTCGCCGCCGCCGGCTCGACCGCCGCGATCGCTGAAGCCACCGAGGAAGTCACCCAGCTGCTGCGCCAGCGCCACCACATTCAAGCGGGAGAGGAAGACGATTTCACCGTACGTAACCTCAACGACATGGCCAAGGCCTCCGAAAGCGCCAGCAAGGTGATGACCACTTTGCTGCTGAGCGTGGCCTCGATCTCGCTCCTGGTGGGCGGCATCGGCATTATGAACATCCTGTTAGTCTCGGTCACCGAGCGCACCCGCGAGATCGGCGTCCGCATGGCGGTGGGCGCCAAGAGCCGGCACATCCTGTTGCAGTTTCTGGTCGAGTCGATCACGCTCAGCATGGTCGGCGGGGTAGCCGGCACCGTCTTGGGCATCGTCTCCGCGCGCCTGATATCCCAGCTCGCCGGTTGGCCCACCCTGTTGTCGGTCCCGGCCGTGCTCGGGTCGTTCCTCTTCTCCGGTGCGATCGGCATGATCTTTGGCCTCTATCCCGCCTACAAAGCGGCCCGCCTCGATCCGATCAGCGCGCTCCGCTACGAGTGAGGCGTTGCAACTGGCTCCGCGAACGCGCTCGCGAGTAGCATCGTCTTCAGAAACGTGCTGAATCCCGCGCTAGCCTAGGTCGGTCAGTAAAGTCCGTGCGGAGACCCAGGTGATCACCGCGCTTCGTATCGGCAACTTCAAGGCGTTCGCCGAACCGCAGACCGTTCCGATCACACCCCCCACGCTCATCTTCGGCGCCGACAGCGCCGGCAAGTCGCTTGATCTCGTCGGGTGGTGGGCTCGCGGCCACGCTCTCTTCATCATCCCGGTTCCGCCTGCAATTGACCCCGCGCTTGCGCTATAGCGGCCACACGCGGGATAACGGGGTTGGGATTCAATACCGACCGCAAGGAGGCGAAGATGAACGAATTCATGTTGGACGAGCAAGGGCGGGCGATGCAGGCGAAGGTGCGCGAGTTCGTCAAGAGCGAGGTCGATCCCGAGTATCTGCGCCGGATGGATCGCGACGAGATCCGCTACCCGCGCGAACTCTACCAAACCTACGCCAAGCACGGGTTGCTCGGGCTGCGCTTTCCCAAGCAGTACGGCGGCCAGGGGCTGGACTGGGTCACCGAGTGCGCCGCCATGGGCGAGATCGGTTGCTTGGGGATGGCCGCGGGCTGCTCCTACGTCATGCCCTCCATCGTCGGTGAGGCCCTCAATACATTCGGCACCGAGGAACAGAAGGAAAAATATCTCAAGCCGATGCTGGCCGGGCGGCTGGTGTCGGCTGAGGCGCTCACTGAGCCCCGGGGCGGCTCGGACTTCTTCGGCGCCTCGAGCCGCGCGGAGGACAAGGGCGACTATTTCGTGGTCCGCGGCATGAAGCGATTCATCGTTGGAGCTGAAGGCGCCGACTTCTTCCTCGCCTACGTCCGCACCAACCTCGATTCGGACGCGCCCGCACACGCGCGCATCAGCGCCCTGATCATCGACCGCGGCCCGGGCGTCGAGGTCAAGTACCTTTACGGCCTCATGGGTTCGCGTGGCGGCGGTACCGGACGGGTCGTTTTCCGCGACGTCAAGGTGCCCAAGGCCAATCTCATCGGTCCGCTGCACGGCGGCGCGCTGGTGTTCAACACCATGATGATTCCCGAACGCCTCACCAGCGCCGCGCCCTGCACCGGCGGCATGCAGGCGAGCCTGGACGTCGCCATGAACTACGCCGACCGGCGCAAAGCCTTCGGCCAGCCGATCCGCAAGTTCCAGGCCGTCAGCTTCATGATCGCCAAGGCGCAGGTGCTGCTCGACGCCAGCCGTGCCATGATCTATCAGGCCGCCCGCGCCGCCGACACCGAGACCCCCAGCGTCCGCCGCATCGTCTCCGAGACCAAGAAGTTCGTCACCGAAGCCGCCTGGGACGTGGCCAATCTCGCCATGCAAGTCACCGGCGGCATCGGTTACACCGACGTCTATCCGATCGAGCGGGCGGTGCGCGACACCCGCTTGGCGCAGATTTGGACCGGCACCAACGAGATCATGAGCGCCATGATCCAGCACGACCTCTACCAGGAGTTCCGTGCCACCCGCGGCCGTTACCGCGACTACGAACGCGACGCCATGCACGCGGACGAGTCGGAGAAGATCTTCGACGACGACGACATGTGGCAGGTGTACGACCAACAGAAGTAGGGTGCTCATCAGGATTGCCCCACCGCCCGCGCCGCACCCTGTAGGCCTGGTGAGCTGTGCGCCGCGCATCAGGGAAAACCCGCGGCGCCCAGCCCCTTGGGTTGTCTGACCAGCGGTTCTGCCGCCTGGGCACATCCCGGGGGTAGCTACGGCCCGCCCCACCCTCGCCCCGTCCAACCAGTAGGTAGGCAATTGCTTCGCAGCTTGCTGACCCTGGTCATATTAGCCTGGGCAGAAGTAGCTATGAGAAGTTGCTATCCCCAATGCCGGGGAAAGCGGGTGTTATCAGCGGGGGCCCCAGCTCGGGAGTGGCAAACTAGAACCGCAAGAAGGAGGGCCAAAGTGTCGAAGATTCAAGGCAAATGGGCTGACACCTATCGCCAGAAATGGACCTGGGACAAGGTCACCTGGGGTAGCCACTCGGTGGACTGCTACCCGGGCGGTTGCCCTTGGCGCGTCTACACCAAGGACGGCAAGATCCTGCGCGAAGAACAAGCCGCCTCACTGCCGCCGATCGAGGCCGGCATCCCGGATATGAACCCGATGGGCTGCCAAAAGGGGGCGAGTTGGAGCCACTGCCACTACTCGCCCGACCGCGTCACCCAGCCGCTCAAGCGCGTCGGCAAGCGCGGCGAAGGCAAATTCAAGCCGGTCTCCTGGGACGAAGCCCTCACCGACGTCGCCGACGCCATGATCGATGCGATTCAAGACCAAGGGGCGGAGTCGGTTCTCACGCTGCTCACACCCGAACCGGGTGCGGCGGGAGCGCGCTTGTTCTCGCAAATCCTCGGCACCCCAATGACCGACGGCAACGCCGAGTTCCAGGACTTCAGCCCCGGCTTTCACGTTACTTGGGGGTTGTTCAATCCGGTGTCCAGCATGGACGACTGGTTCCTGGCGGAGCTGACGCTGATCTGGCACGCCAACCCGGTCTACACCAACATCCACTGGTACCACTACATCGCCGAGTCTCGCTACAACGGCGGCGAGGTGGTGACCATCGCCCCCGACTACAGTCCGTCGGCGATCCACGCCGACCATCACCTGCCCGTGCGCATCGGCACCGATGCGGCGCTGGCGCTGTCGATGTGCAAAGTCATCATCGATGCCGGCCTGTACCAGAAGCAGTTCGTCCAGGAGCAGACCGACATGCCGTTGCTGGTGCGCAAGGACACCGGGCGTTTCCTGCGCGGCAACGAGATCAACGAAATGGACCGGGACGACCAGTTCTTCTGGTGGGACACGTTGACCAACGGCCTGGCCCCGGCGCCGCGCCACACGCTCGCCACCACCGGTGTCGATCCGGCACTCGAAGGCAGTTTCACCGTCACGCTCGCCGATGGCAAGGAGGTCGAGGTCGAACCGGCGTTCGAGCGGCTCAAGCGGCACCTGGAGAACTACACGCCCGAGAAGGCCGGGGCCATCTGCGAGGTGCATCCCGACAACATCCGCAAGCTGGCGGGTAAGGTTGCGACCCGTAAGACCAAGATGTTCGTCGGCTGGAACTCCGGCAAGTATTACCACGGCGACCTGATGGAGCGCTCGATGGCGTTGCTCCTCGGCCTCACCGGCAACTGGGGCAAGAAAGGTACTGGAACACGCTCCTGGGCAATCATGGGGATGGACGGCTTCGCCTTCATGCAGCGCAAGGAAGGCGCCGGCCAGGAAGCCGCGCAGAAGCTGATCACCAACATCCTCGGCATGCGGCGCATGATGGCGCAGGCCGATCCGACGATGACCGCGGAGATGATGCAGAATCGCGGCGCGCAGATGGCCGCGGAGATCGGCGGTTTAGGAAACATGATTCCGCCCGCCTTCCTCTGGTACTACCAGTACGGCTACAAGGAACGCTGGAACAATCCCGACAACCACGACGCCTCGATGAAGCGCACCTTCGATGAGTACATCACCGAGGCGGTCGACAAGGGTTGGTGGGACGCCAGCTACTCGCAATCCTACCGCGACGGGGTGCAGCCGCGGGTGATCATCGAGGCCGGCGGCAACCTGCTGCGCCGCCAGCGCGGCGGACAGAAGATGCTGCTCGAGCACGTGTGGCCGAAGCTCAAGTTGTTCGTGTCGATCGACTACCGCATCACCACCACCGGGCTGTACTCCGATTACATCCTGCCGGCGGCGCAACACTACGAGAAGCTCGGCAACTCCATGCCCTCGATCCACCACCTCAACTACGTGCTCTGCGATCGCGCCGCCAAGCCGGTGGGCGACGCGCTGCCCGACGCCGAGATCGGAATGCGGATCCTCGAAAAGCTCGAAGAGCGCGCCAAGGCGCGCGGCTTCACCGACTACGTCGACCGCAAGGGCAACCCCCGCACGCTTGTCGGCCTCGCCGCCCGCGCCAGCCTCGGCGGGGCGGCGCGACAGGAAGAGGCGCGCTTCGATGAGTCCGTTCGCGACCTCGCGGTCTACGGCGTGCTCCCCAAGGGGACTACGCTGCAAACGCTGCGAGAGAAGGGCTCGGTCCGCTTCGTCGGCTGGGGCATGGTCGGCCACGGGATTTCGCAGGCCTCGACTATCAAGCCCGACGAGGTCCACAACCCGTTCCGCTGGCACACCGAGGACAAGGTGCCGTACGACACCTTGGTCCGTCGCGCCCAGTTCTACATCGACCACGAGTGGTTCCTCGAAGCCGGCGAAGAGCTGCCGACGCACAAAGAGCCGCCGCCGCAGGGCGGGCGCGGCCGGCGCTTTCAGATGACCAGCGGGCACAACCGCTGGAGCATCCACTCGATGAACATGACCAACAACATCATCCTCAACACCCATCGCGGCGAGCCGTTCGTCTTCATCAACGACAAGGACGCTGCCAGCCTCGGCATCACCAACGGTGAGAAGGTGAAGATGATCAATGACGTCGGCGAGATGCTCATCGCCGCCAAGATCACACCGTCGTGCCGGCCGGGCCAGGTGATCGTCTACAACGGCTTCGAGCCGTACATGCATGAAAACTGGTACAGCCAAGCCGACATCGAGCCGGGGCACGTAAAACACCTCGGCTTGGTCGGCAATTACGGTCACCTCAAGTATCGGATGTTCTCCTGGCAGCCGATTCCGGCCGACCGGGCGGTGCGCGTCGACGTGCAGAAAATCAAGTGACGGGGAAAGGGCGATATCATGGGAACGATCACACAATCGAAGCGTCAGTTGGCCTGGGTCTTCGACCTCAACAAGTGCATCGGCTGTCAAACCTGCTCGGTGGCCTGCAAGGTGCTCTGGCCGCAGGAAGAACCCGGCACCGAGCAGATGTGGTGGATGACCGTCAACACCCAGCCCGGCAAGGGCACGCCGCGTGATTGGGAGAGCATGGGCGGCGGCTACGACGCCAACGGCAAGCTCAACCTCGGCCGCATTCCCACCGACGAAGAGGTCGGTGGGGGTTGGAACTTCAACTACGACGAGGTGCTGCGCGGCGGCAAGGGCCGTGAGGTGCACCTGCAGAAGATCTCCGGCAGTAAGAGTTGGGGCATGAACTGGGACGAAGACGAGGGCGGCGGTGAGTTCCCCAACGCCTACTTCTTCTACCTCCCGCGCTTGTGCAACCACTGCACCGAGCCGGCCTGTGTCGAGGCGTGCCCGAACGATGCCATGTTCAAGCACGAGGATACCGGCCTGGTCCTGCGCGACGAAAGCAAGTGCAAAGGCGCGCAAGTCTGCCGCCGCGCCTGCCCGTACAAGAAGATCTATTTCAACAAGATGCGCAACATCAGCCAACACTGCATCGGCTGCTTCCCGCGCCTGGAACAGGGGGTCGCCCCCGCGTGCGTGCGCCAATGCCCGGGCCGCGCCGCCTTCGTCGGCTTTCTCGACGACGAAGGCAGCGCCGTGCACAAACTGGTGCAGAAGTGGCAGGTCGCCCTGCCCTTACACCCGGAGTTCGGCACCCACCCCAACGTCTACTACGTGCCGCCGCTGTCACCAGCGCCGCTGCGCCCGGATGGCAGCTTCGATGAGAGCGCACAGCGCATCCCGCCGTCTTACCTGGAGTCGATGTTCGGGCCCAAGGTGCACGGGGCGCTCGACGCGCTGCGCGCCGAACTCGACAAGAAGCGTCGCGGCCAGGGCTCCGAGGTGATGGACGCCCTCATCCTCTACCGCTGGAAGGACGCGCTCGGCCACCTCACCCGCGATCCGGCCGAGATCGTATGGGATTAGCTGCCGGTTGAGACACGTGACGTACCGTTATGAGTGAAGCGGCTCACCTCTGCCTGCGCGCGCAGCAAGCCACCGGCACGCGGCGCTGGTTGCACATAGCCAGCGCCGCGCTGAACTGGCTGGCGCAGCGGGTCGTATTGTTTCGTTACGGCGACTGGGTGTTCGTAACCTTCGGCCTCTTCGCCGGCCTCGGGGCGCTGGTATCACTCACCGCGATGGGCGCCCTGCTGATCGGGCAAGGCGTCGGCGGCAAGTTCTTCTTGACCCTCGCCGTGGCCGGCAGCGCCACGGTGGTGGTGGGCTCTTGGCTTGCCGGCCAGCTGCTGGACTACCGCCTGCTGTTGGAACATCCCTGGCGAGCCCTGCGCCGGCCGGTGTTTGTATCATGGGGAGGCATTATCGCGCTGCCGTTGGTGTTGGCGATCATGGCGGCGTTGGCCGACGTCAGCCTGCTCGTACTGCTCGATGCCGCCGCTCGCACCACACCGTTGGGTCACGCACTCGGGCGGCTTGGTTGCCTGACGTACGGCTGCTGCTTCGGGCGGCCAACCGACGCAGCGCTGGCGATCACCTATCGCAACCCGCTGGCAAAGGCCGTGCGGGTGGCCGGCCTTCACAACGTGCCGCTGCATCCCGCGCCGTTCTATGAGGTCGTACTCCAGATCGGCCTAGCACTGGTAGTGAATCTGGCGGCCGTGCTCGGGGCCCCCCTGGGCCTCCCGACGGCATTGGCGTTTGTGCTCTATGGGATGGGACGCTTCGCCGTCGAGTTCACCCGTGACAACTCCGGGCGGATGATCGTGGCGCCGCTGGCGGTCAACCACCTCGTGGCGCTGTCGTTCGTGATCGGCGGCGCGCTGGCGATACCGGCACTGCTGCTCGGTTGGCAGGTGCCGCCGGCGATTTCTTGGAGCGCCGCCCTCGCCGGGGTGCCCGAGTTGGCACCCGCAATCACACCGGGTGTCGTGCTCATATTCTTTGGCTTCTCACTCCACCGCGGCCGTATCGGCGAGTGGTAGGACTGTTCAGGAGGTTCATCGTGAAACCAATTGGCGGGTCGTGGGCCGAGGCGTATCGCAAGCAATGGCAATGGGACAAAGTCACCTGGGGCAGCCACTCGGTGGACTGCTACCCCGGCGGTTGCCCGTGGCGCGTCTACAGCAAGGATGGCAAGGTCGTACGTGAGGAGCAGGCGGGCGTCTTCTCGCCGATCGAGGCCGGCATCCCCGACATGAATCCGATGGGCTGTCAGAAAGGCGCGTGCTGGAGCGATTTGCTCGCCGCCCCGGACCGCATCACTCAGCCGCTGAAACGGGTGGGCAAACGCGGCGAGGGCAAGTTCAAACCCGTCTCCTGGGACGAAGCGCTCGACGACATCGCCGACTCGATGCTCGACGCGATCAATGATCAAGGCCCGGAGTCGGTCATCACGCTCATGACGCCCGAGTTCGCCGCCAGCGCCGCGCGCATGTTCAGCGACGCTCTGGGCACCCCGACCACCGACGGCAACGCCGAGTTCCAGGACTTCAGCCCTGGCTACCACCTCACCTTCGGGCTGTTCAATCCCGTCTCGACGATGGACGACTGGTTCCTGGCGGAGCTGACGCTCATCTGGCACGCCAACCCGGTCTACACCAACATTCACTGGTACCACTACGTCGCCGAGTCGCGGTACAACGGCGGCGAGGTCGTCACCATCGCGCCCGATTACAGCCCCTCGGCGATCCACGCCGACTATCACCTGCCGGTGCGCATCGGTACCGACGCCGCGCTGGCGCTGGCGATGTGCAAGGTGATCATCGACGGCGGCCTGTACAACAAGCAATTCGTGCAGGAGCAAACCGATCTACCGCTGCTCGTGCGTAAAGATACCGGTCGCTTCCTGCGCGGCACGGACCTCGCCGACGACGATCGCGAGGACCAGTTCTTCTGGGCCGACGGCCACTCACACGCTGTGACCCCGGCTCCGCGCCACACCTTGGCCTCGGCCGGCGTCGACCCTGCCCTCGAAGGCACCTACACCATCATGCTCAAGGACGGCAGTGTGGTCGAGCTCGAGCCGGTGTTTCAGCGGCTGCGCCGGCACCTCGACGCGAACTACAGCCCGGAGCAGGCCGGCAAGATTTGTGAGATCCATCCCGACAACATCCGCGCACTGGCGCGCAAAGTCGCCACCCGCAAGACCAAGATCTTCATCGGCTGGAATTCCGGCAAGTACTACCACGGCGATCTGATGGAGCGGTCGATGGCGTTGCTGCTCGCTCTCACCGGCAACTGGGGCAAAAAGGGTACGGGCACGCGCTCGTGGGCCGCCGGGGGCTGGGACGGCATGGCGTTCATGTCGGAGAAGGGCGTGCCGGGACAAGAGGCCGCCCGCATGGCGCATCAGACGCGCACGCTCATGCGGCGCATGCTGACCATGGACGATCCGACGCGCACGTTGGAGATGATCGCCAACCACGCCTCGGCGATGAACCCCGAGCTGGGCGGCTTCGGCGCGATGATCCCGCCCGCGTTCCTCTGGTACTACCAGTACGGCTACAAGGAGCGCTGGAACAACCGCGACAACAACGACCCGTCGATGAAGCGCAGCTTCGACGAGTATGTGAACGAGGCGATCGAGAAGGGCTGGTTCGGGCCGCACTGCTCTACCGCGTACAAGGAAGTCGAGCCGCGCGTCCTGTTCGAATCCGGCGGCAACATGCTGCGCCGCCAGCGCGGCGGCCAGAAGCTGCTGCTCGACAAGCTTTGGCCGAAACTCAAGATGATCGTGTCGGTGGACTTCCGCCTCAACACCACCGGCATGTACTCCGACTACATCCTGCCCGCGGCCCAGCACTACGAAAAGCTCGGCCAGAGCATGCCGTCGGTACATCACCTCAACTGGGTGCTCACCGATCGTTCAGTCCCGCCGCCGGGCGAGGCCCGCTCCGAGCACGACATCGGCATCATGATCATCGAGGCCATCGAGCGCCGCGCCGCTGCCCGCGGCATGACCGGGTTCACCGATCGCAAGGGCACCTACCGCTCGCTCGAGGGGATGGTGGCGCGCTACACGCTCAACGGCGAGATGCGCGACGAGGAGCGTTTTTACGACGAGGCCGTGCGCGACAACGCGGTCTACGGCATCCTACCCGAAGGCACCACGCTCGAAACCCTGCGCGAGAAAGGCTACGTGCGCTGGACCGGCTGGGGCATCGCCGGCCACGGCGAGTCGCAGGCATCGACCATCAAGGCCGATGAAGTCCACAACCCGTTACGCTGGCACACCGAAGACAAGATCCCGTACGCCACCCTGGTGCGGCGGGCGCAGTTCTACATCGACCACGAATGGTTCCTCGAAGCCGGCGAGGAGCTACCGACCCACAAGGACTCGCCCGGCCACGGCGGCCCCAAGCGGCGCTTCCAGATGACCAGCGGGCACAACCGCTGGAGCATCCACTCGATGAACATGCTCAACCGCAAGCTGCTCAATACCCATCGGGGCGAGCCCTTCGCGTTCATCAACGACAAGGACGGCGCCAGCCTCGGCATCACCAACGGTGAGCAGGTGAAGTTGGTGAGCGACGTCGGCGAGACCATCATCCAGGCCAAGCTCACGCCCTCGTGCCGGCCGGGCCAGGTGATCGTTTACAACGGCTTCGAGCCGCTCATGCACAAGCGGTGGTACGGCCAGGCCGACGTCGAGCCCGGCCACGTGAAGCACCTCGGCTTCGCCGCCGGCTACGGCCACCTGACGTACCGCCCCACGTCATGGCAGCCGATCCCGGCCGACCGCGCAGTGCGGGTGGATGTGGTGAAGGCGGGCTGAGGAAGCTGACGAAGCAGACAGCGCGCCGTGCGCACGCGTTCCGACGCGCAGACCTCGTTCGGATCGCAAAGGCACTGAACGCGTTCGGCGCGCGCTACGCGGTGATTGGCGGCTTTGCCATGCTCCACCATGGCCTTGCCCGTGCGACTATGGACATCGATCTCCTTGTCGACGCGGCTCAAGACCAAGCAGAGCATCCGCCCGAAGGATGCCACCGACCGTGCTTTCCTCGAAAGCCTGCTCAACGACGAAATCCCAGGCCGAAGATCGTGAAGGGTCGAGCGGTGCCCAGGCGCACCGAATGGGCGGCCGGGCGCATCGCGGGCCCAGCTCGGTTTACGATTCGACTTGTACCTTGATCCGGCTGAGCCACGTACTCCGGCCGCGTCACCGACATCTGTACTGGTTCCAGGTGCTGGTTCCTTGACCAGCGCGCCGCAGCTCGCTAATGGACCCGCCATTCACAGTTGTATGATGCCGAACCGTGGTGCCGTCAGCATTGGGGCCGCTCGCTTAACCATCGCCGAGGTCGACGCGGTCGCGCGTGCAGTGGTCGCGGTGCAGCTGGAGGGCGAGGCCCGGAGCCGCCTGCTGCGCTCGTACGAGTTCGTCCAGCGGCTGGCGGAAACCAGCACGCCGGTGTACGGCTTGACCACCGGCTGCGGCCCACTGGCCACGCAGCCGATTGCGCCCGAACGGCGCGAGGAATTTCAACGCAACCTGGTGCGCAGTCACGCCTGCACGCTCGGCGCCCCACACCCGGTCAGCTTCGTGCGCGCCGCGCTGGCGGTGCGGGCACAGGTGCTCGCCCAAGGCTACTCCGGCGTCGCCCCGGCTACGGTCGAGTTGCTCCTGGCGCTCCTAAATGACGGCATCCATCCCATCGTCCGTGAGGTCGGCGGCGTTGGCGCCAGCGGCGATCTGGTCGAGCTGGCCCAGGTCGCTCTCGCGGTCATCGGCGAAGGGCAGGTTGAATTCCACGGCAAGAGCATGCGCGCCGATGCCGCCATGGCGGAAGCCGGTCTGAGCCCGCTGACGCCGCGCTATCGCGAGGGCCTGGCGTTGATGAACGGGACCTCCTTTCACACCGGCGCCGCCGCCGTGCTCATGTCCCGCGCGCGCCGGATCATGGCCGCGGCCGAGGTAGCGGCGGCGATGGTGTTCGAGGCCTTGCGCGGCAATCTCGAAGCGCTCGCTCCCGAGTTCCAACTCACGCGGCCGCACCGCGGGCAGCGGGCGGTGGCCGAGCGCGTCGCCGCCATCGTGCGCCACAGCGCTCTGACCGGCAGCACCGAGTCCGCCGCCGGACGCCAGGACGGATACAGCTTGCGTTGCATCGCGCAGGTGTTGGGCGCGGTGGTCGACGCGCTGGAGTCCGCGGCCGCCGTCATCGAGACCGAGTTGAACTCGGTGAGCGACAATCCGCTCTTCCTCGTCGATGACGGCCGGGTGGTACACGGGGGCAATTTTCACGGCCAGCCGGTGGCGATGGCGCTCGATCAGATGAAGCTGGCGATGGTGGAGCTGGGGGTGATGTCGGAGCGCCGCCTCGCCCGCTTGCTCGACGCCACGCTCAACGCCGGCCTGCCCCCGTTCTTGATCCGCGATGGCGCCGGGCTGCGCAGCGGCTTCATGGGGGTGCAATACTGCGCCAGCTCGATGGCGGCAGACAACGCCGTCCTCGCAGCGCCCGCCAGTGTGCGCTCGGTGCCCACCAACGCCAACAACCAGGACGTCGTCAGCATGGCCATGGTCGCCGCCCGGCAGTGCGCGCGGGTCATCGACAACGTCGAGCGCATGGTCGCAATCGAGCTGTTAGGCGCTGCCCAAGCGCTCGATCTGCGCGGCGCTGAGGGCGCCGGTACCGGCACGCGCGCGGCCCACGCCTTGATCCGCGCCCAGGCACCGCCGCTGATCGAGGACCGGCCGCTGGACGCGGATGTCGAAGCCGTATGTCGTGTGATCGACAGCGGGTCATTGGCTGGCGCCATCGAGCCGGGTTGGTGAAAAGCCCCGCCGAGGCTTGTTGCGATGCTATCAAGCGAGGATATCGGCGACGCGGTTAACCTCGTCGGGGTCCGCCGTCGTCGGCACCAGAATGAGTTCGTCGGTACCCAAGTCGGCGAGCCTACGGGCGGCGTCACGCAGTGCAGCGGGCGAGGCGGTTTGCACGGTGGGGGCGAGCGCCCGCGCCGCTTCGTCGCCGAGAAAGCCGAGATAGCGGGCCAGGTAGTCGTCAAGCTGCGCGCGCGCCCGCGGGCCAAGCGCGAACCAGAAGCTCATCACCAGGCGCGGCGGCGTGCGCCCCGCCTGCTGCCAGGCACGGCGAGCGGTGTCGTAAGCGAAGCTGACCTCGTCCGCCGATGGCCCGAAGCTGAAGCCGCAAATGCCGTCCGCCCAACGGGCGGCGCGGCGGATGGATTGCGGGGCCAAGGCGCCGGCGAGCACCTCCGGCCCGCCCGGCTGCACCGGCAGCGGCTCGACCGGCCGGGCTCCCTCGACCATCACTTCGCCGGCCCACACGCGGCGCATCAACGCAATCTGCTCTTCCATGCGCTTGAGCCGTTGAGCCTCGAACGGCGCCCCGACGGCTTGGTAGTCATCCACCCGAGCGCCGACACCGAGGCCGAGGGTGACACGGCCGGCGGAGATCACATCCAGTGTGGCCACCTGCTTGGCGATCAGCACCGGGCTGTGCATCGGCAGCACGATCACGGTGAACGCCAGGCGCACGCGCTCGGTAACCGCCGCGGCCGCCGCCATCGTCACCATCACCTCGGGGTTCGGGAAGTTGATGCGCTCACCGGCCGCCAGGCTGGCATATGGCCCGGCATCGATGCGCCGCGCCCACTCCAGAATCGTGCGCCGATCCAGCCCCGGCACCATTACCGGCAAGTTCATCCCGATCCGCATTTCAGTGCTCATGTGGGTATCCCTACGGTCCTTGCCGCTGGCATGCAACCCCTGGGCGCCTGGGCCGCATTGAAATGCATGGGGAGAATGTGATTGAGAGGCCGGGGGCGCGATGGTGAAACAACCGCAACGCAAGGAGAGTTGACATGGCGGATACAGCGTATGACGTGATCGTGGTCGGTGCCGGTTTTGGTGGCAGCGCCTGCGCGGGTTTGCTGGCGAAGCGCGGGCTCAAGGTGTTGCTGGTGGAGAAGAACGCCCGCGCCGGCGGCAAGGCCATGAGCCTGGCCAAGAACGGGTTCACCTACACTGCCTGGGTGGTCATCGGCGCACCGGTGATCGGCAACCTTTACGAAGCGGTGGCGAACGAACTGGATGTCGCCGACCTCATGAAGCTAGTCGCGCCGGGACGCCAGGGCAGCATCTACAAGAACGCCGCGGGCAAGTATGCCAGGCTGCCCGATATGCCGGTCGGACAGACCGACCCCAACGTCGTCTTCGACTGGCTGGAGATCAAGCCTGAGGATCGCGATCGGGCGCTGGCGTTCTTTGCTCACCTGACGATGATGCCCGCGGAAGAAATCAACCAGCTCCACGGCATCAGCTTTCACGACTGGATCACGCGCCAGAACGTTCCCCGATCGCTGTACGCCTTCCTCGTCAGCCTCTGCTGCGACGGCATGTTCATGGTGCCGGCGGATCTGCTGGAGGCGGCGGAGGCAATCACCAGCTTGCAGCACATGTTCCTGCGCCACGGCGGGATGTTCTGTCAGGGCGGTTACGGTCGCGTGGCCGAGGCGTACTGTGAGGCGGTGCGGCGCCACGGCGGCACCGTGCTGATGAAGGCCAAGACCGAGCAGATCATCGCCGCCGACGGCCGCGTCAGCGGCGTCGTTACCGGCCAGGGCACCTTCACCGCCCCGATCGTCATCAGTAACGCCGGCCTGCAACCGACTGTTATGAAGCTGGTGGGGGAACAGCACTTCGATCAGAAGTACGTCCAGTACGTGAAGAGCCTGCTGCCCTCATGGGCGCTGCTGGGATATCGCTATTTCTTGCGCCAGCCGGTGCTCGACGTCACCTACGGGGTGATCTTTTCGGACAACAGCCCGTGGAGCCTCGATCGGCTCAATCAGGCCCACGCGGGTCGGGCTTCGCGCGAAGGCGTGGTCTACTTCGAGGTGCCGTCGAACTACGATCCGGCAGCGGCGCCGCCGGGCAAGCAAATCGTCATGACCGGCTCGTTCTGCCCGCCCAGCCCACAGATGACTGCGGAAGAAATCGCCGCCTGGGCCAACGCCGGCGAGGCCATCTTCTTCAAGGCCTTCCCCGCGCTGGCAGACGCAATCGAAGACAAGGAACTGTACACGCCCAAGGACGTGTCCAATCTGACCCGTGACTCCGCCATCCACGGCCACGGCGGCGAGACCATCGGCCTGGGACAGGTCGTGGGCCAATGCGGTCCGGGCAAGCCCACAGTGGAGGCACCGCTGCGCGGCCTGTTCTACGTCGGCTGCGACGCCGGCGGCAGCGGTGTCGGCACCCAGCAAGCGATCGAGTCGGGAATGAAGGTCGCCGACGCGGTGCTGCGCTATCACCAGGCAAGCAAAGCCGCGGCATAGCAGGGCTGGAGCGCTGCCCCAGCGGTCGCGAATCAGAGCAGCGCACGACGCCAAGGTCTCTTGAGGGCGGGAGCGGTGTTCCCGCCCTCGGGTTTTGTAATTTTGCATTGACGACCCCCCGAAACCGGGTTTACCATCGGTCGCAGTTTCAGGAGGGATCGTGACTGAGATCGCACGGGCCACAAGGCGCCGTTTAGGCAGCGCCCTGGCAGTAATGACCGCCTTGGCTTTGATTGCCGCACCGGCGGTCGCCCTCTACGGCGGCGGCGGCGTTCCCAGCAGTGATTGCTTGGCCGTCCTCAACGCCGCCGTAAACTTCCCGGCGGCCCGGCCCTCGATGATCCGCTGCACAGATGGCGACCCGGTATGCGACGCCGACCTCACCATCAACGGCCAATGCGCCTTCTCGGTCGGCGTGTGCGTCAACAGCACGTTCGATCCTACTCGCTGCACGCTCCAAGGGGTCGATGAGGTCCTCGTCGACCATGCGGAAGATAACGGCCTTGACCCCAAGTTCGACACCGGGTTCCAATCACTGCAAGACAAGATCGAGTCAGACCTCACCTTTCCGAACGCGGCCGCCGATTCCTGCGCTACCGCAGCCACCATCTACGTGCCGATCAGGGGGCCGTTCGGCACACCCGGGCGCCATTACTGCGTGCAGAACTACAAACTGCTGAAGCTCGCCACCGTCTCGACCTTCATCGGCGGTAAGGTTTACAGCGACACCGATATGCTGCGCATGATCTGCCTACCGGCGGCCAAGGAAAGCGGCGGCTGTGATCCGCGGACACTGTTCAGCGGTACTTACGATCGCATCCAGAAGCAGGTCTTCACGCAGAGCTGTGCCACCGGCACCTGTCACGATTCCCAGAGTCAGCGGGCCGACTTGCTACTCGAGCCCGGCGCCTTCCCCGGCAACCTCGTCAACGCCGCTCCCACCAACGCTAGCGCGGCGGCGGCGGGCTGGACGCGCCTGACGCCGGGTGATCCGACCACCAGCTATGTCTATCGCAAGATCCAGGGCGGCCTGCCGGACCTATCGTACGGCGAGCGCATGCCCTGGCACCGCCCGCAGCTCGAAAAGAACTTGCGCGAGGCAATTCGGCTCTGGATTCTCGATGGCGCTAGCCCCGGCGGCTGGGTTACAGGCACCGACTGAGCCCGCGGCCTGAGGTTGAGGAGGATGTATGGGAGATCAATACAGCGTCTTGAGCACCGCCGACGCCCGGCAGCTCTTGCGGCGCGCCGGCTTCTCGGGCACGCCGACCAAGATCAAGTACTTGGTCGGCAAGACCCGCGGCGCCGCCGCTGACTCGTTGCTGCGCTTCCGCTCGATCAAGATCAAACCCTACGGGCGCGACATCGAGGGGGTACGCCGCGCGTGGCTACGTACTATGCTGACAGCGCCTTTTCCGTTGCAGGAGAAGCTGATCCTGTTTTGGCACGACCACTTCGCCACCGGCGCCGACAAAGTCAGTGACCCGAAAATCATGTCCGACCAGATCGGCCTGCTTCGCCTCTACGCCAAGGGCAACTTCAAGGCGATGGTGAAGGCGATCAACAAGAACCCGGCGATGATGTGGTTCCTCGACACCATCCTCAATCGCAAGAGCCAGCCGAACGAGAACTATGCCCGTGAGCTGCAAGAGCTGTTCACTCTCGGCGTCAAGGATCTGCTCGGCGTCGACAACTACACGCAAGCGGATGTCGTGCAGATTGCCCGCGCCTTCACGGGCTGGCGTTTCGACTACACCACACTGGTGCCGTCGATGTCGACGTCACGCCACGACTTCCAGTACCCGCCGAGCTATTCCGGTCCCGACCGCGGCGACAAGGTGATCTACAAGAACCGCGCGCCCTTCGGCAGCAACGGTGCCGCCTACGCGGCCAACGCCGGCGAAGAGGGCGAGGCGGAGATCGACAAGATCATCGATATCATCTTTCAGCACCAGGATAGCCAGGGCCACAACACCGTCGCGCGCCACATCGCCCACAAGCTCTTTACCTATTTCTGCCACGCCACGCCGCCGCTGACCACCATCGATGAGCTGATCACGGCTTCGAGCTTCGACACCCAGTTCGAGATCGCGCCGCTGGTGCGGGCCATGCTCTGCCACGATGAGTTCTATGCCACGGCCGCGCCGGCGCCGTTCGACGCCACCACCAAGAAATCGGTGAAGTGGCCGATCGATTACGTCGTCAGCACCATGCGCCTATTCAGCATGCGCCCCGATTCGCGCTACTGGACCGTTGGCTATGCTGAAAGCGAGGTCACTGACCACCTCAGCAACATGGGGCAAAACCTGCTCGAACCGCCGAGCGTATTCGGCTGGGATTGGGAAGCGGGGTGGCTCAACAGTGCCACCATGCTGGCGCGTTACAACTTCGCACGCGACGTGATCGCGGCGCGGCGGTTCAGCATCTTCGGCTTCCATCCTGAGAACATCCGCGTTAGCTCGACGCTGAAGCTGATCGACCTCACCGCCCCCGCGGACATCGTCAACGCCGCCACCGACTATCTCGGCATCACCGACCAATTGACGCTGGCTGATCGCACCGCGCTGATCGCGTATCTACAGGACGATGGTAACGGCGGCACCTACACCACGCTCGACCTGCACGACTACGACATCCGCCACACCAAGCTGCACGGCCTCTTCGGAGTCCTGCTGCAATCCGCCGCCTACCAGTTGCATTGAACCTGAAGGGAGGGGAGGCATGGCTCTGACACGGAGGCAGTTCCTGCAGCGCACCGGCGCCTTGACTGCCGGCAGCATTCTCGCCCCGGGGTTCTTCCGCACCCCTTTGCTCCGGCACGCCCTGGCTGCGATCGACGATCGGTTCTTTGTGGTGGTCTTCCTCGACGGTGGCAACGACGGGCTCAATACCGTGGTGCCGCTCGGCGACGCCGGCCCGGCGGCGCTGCGAACCGCCTATGAAGCCGCGCGCGCAACCGGCACTGGCGGCCTGCGCCTGTCGACGACGGCGCTGACCCCCTTACAAATCGCCAACGACCTCAACACCGGCACCCCACTCGCGCTCCACCCCGGCCTGGTGGGACTAAAGAACCTCTACGACCTCGGCAAGGTCGCGGTGGTGCAGGGCGTCGGCTATCCCGACTACAGCGGCTCGCACGCTGAAGCCCGCACCGCCTGGCGCACGGCGAATCCGCTCGGTCTGCCCTCGGTGCGCAATGGTTGGCTGGGACGCTACCTGGCCGACAACTACGGCAGCTCAAACATCCCCGGCGTCAACATCGAGTTCACCGTCGCGGGCGAGTTCGAGCAACAAGCGACGACCGTCCTTACCCTCGAGCGCTTGCAGTACTTCCTCTTCCCGTTCGACCAGTACAACCTGGCCAACGACTACGACCCAAAGAAAGATGCGCACCTGGCTCTCGCCAGTAACGCGGCCGCATCGCTGCTGCCGGTGTACAGCTACCTCGGCACCACCGGCAGCAATACGCTGCTGGCCACCGAGAGCTATCAGTCGCTCCATGGGCTGTACACCAACGAGCGGCCCTCGTGGAACAGCGCGTACTCCGCACTCGACGGCAACGGTGTCGGCTACAACGGCTTCGCCCGCGACCTGCGCGAGGTCGCCAAGGTCATCTACGGCGTGAAGCAAGGTGTCAGCGGCGTCACCTCGCGCTTCTTCGAGGTCAGCAACTCGGGTTACGATACTCATTCGGACCAAGGCACAGACGCGAACAGTGACCAGCATTTCCGCTTACACCGCCGCGTCGGCGACGCCATCGAGGTCTTTTACCAAGATCTCGAGGACATGGGCTTGGCCGATAAGGTCTGCATCCTGGTGTGGAGCGAATTCGGCCGGCGCATACTACAGAACGACAACGGCACCGATCACGGCTCGCAGGGCCCGGCGTTTGTCATCGGCGGGGCGGTCAACGGGGGCGTATACGGCAATCATCCGAACATAAACGGCGTCGATTCCGGCGCGCCGCAGGCCCTCGATGACGGGGGCAACACGCCGTACTCGCAGGCTGCCAACAACCTCGCCGACCTCACCTTGCCGTTCCGATCAACCGACCTGCGCGATGTCTACGGTACGATCATCAAGCATTGGCTGAACCTCGACGACTCACAAGCTCAGGGATTGCTACCGCTCGATACCGGCTCGGCCGACGAGTACTGGACGGTTCCGAACTTCGATCTGGGGTTCCTCTAGGCCAACTTCTACAACTGCCAGCCGCTTGCGCCTATCACTCCGTGCGCGTGTCACATTGGCCGAATGATGATGACGTGTGAGGAGGGAAGCGCGTGAGTTCGTTTGCACCAACCCGGGGTGTCGCCCTGAGCGGGGGCACGGCGGTTTCGCCGGAGGCCCCGATCCGCATCGGCATTTCTTCGTGTTTGCTGGGTGAACGAGTGCGTTTCGACGGCGGGCACAAGCGCGACGCTTTCTTGGTCGAGACCTTCGGCCGATACGTCGACTGGGTGCCCGTGTGTCCTGAGGTCGAGGTCGGGCTCGGGGTACCGCGCGAATCGCTGCAGCTGCGCCGCATTGCGGGTCAGGTGCGCATGGTGACCACCGAGACGGGCATCGATCACACCGAGGCCATGCGCCGGTACTCGCAGCGGCGAGTTGCGGCGCTGGCGGGAGCCGATCTGTGCGGCTACGTGCTCAAGAAGAACTCGCCGAGCTGCGGCGTGGAACGGGTGAAGATCTACGGCCACGCTCGCCCTATTGCCAGCGGGCGCGGCCTATTTGCCGAGGCCTTGCGACAGGCCTTCCCGCACCTGCCGGTGGAGGAAGAGGGTCGCTTGAATAACCCGCAGCTGCGCGAGAACTTCATCGAGCGGGTGTTCGCCTACCGCCGTCTACGCGCGCTGTTTGGCGCGCGCTGGACGATCGGCGGCCTGGCGGCTTTCCACAGCGCCCACAAACTGCAGCTCACGGCGCACTCGCCGCGGCTCTACACCGAGCTGGGCCAGTTGGTGACCGGGGCGAAAGCGCTGCCACGTCCGGCACTGCGCGCGTCCTACGAGGCGCAGTTCATGCGCACGCTGGCGCGGACGGCCACGACCAGACGGCAGGTGAGCGTCTTGCAGGGCACGATGAAATATTTCACCAGTCGGCTCGAACCGGCAGCGCTCCGACAGCTGCGCGGTCTGGTCGCAGAGTACGGAAGCGGGCGGCTACCGCCGGTGGTCCCGCTCGCCCTGGTGCGGCACTACGCGCAGCAGTTCTCAGTTCCCCAGCTGCAAGGACAGACGTACCTCGAACCGGACCCGCAAGAGTTGATGTTACGGAACCACGTGTGACTCCTGGGATTGGAGCCGGTCCGCCGCCGGGTTTCGGCAAGCGCCTTGGCGCCAGGAAGTGGTGGTGCGCAATCCGTCCACTCCCCTTGATCCGTTCTAACCCCAGCCGAAGTCCGCGCGTGCCGGCGCAGGAGGTTCGGGATCGCCTGCAGCTTGCTGGATTCCGCCGTTGCCGCCGCCAAGCTCGCCGCCACCCCACCCTAGAACCAGCGGCGAAGTCTCGTCGGAGTTCGTGTCGGTGTCCTGGTTGGGGTTCGTGTTGCTGTCCTGGTTGGGGTCCGCGTCCGTGTTGGCCTCCGGGTCGCCGTCAGCGTCGGTAACGGCGTACGCGTTGGAGTCCTGGTGCTGGTCTGCGTCAATGTTGCCGTCCGCGTCGCTGTCGTAGTGCTGGAAAGCATCGCCGTCGCCGTCCGTGTCGCCGTCGGAGTGCGTGTCGGTGTGTTCGTTGTCGCAGGTGGTGCACCTGATGGCGGTACGACGACCAGAGTAATCGACGAACCCGGGAAGGTGGCAGTGAACCCGCTGGGGCCCACCGCTTGATCGGCCTCCCGGACAATGCTGCCGAGGTTGCTAGCGCTGTAGCGGTATACCTGTGCGCTGGGGCCGGCGCTGAAGTGGGCGAACGTGACAGCGCTGGTCAGGGCCTGAGCCGTCTTGTTGACGATGACAATGGTGAGCGTGCCGCTGGTGCTGCGCTGAGCGCCATAGACTGCGAGCTGCGCCTGCTCGGTACTCGTGGCGGCGACGCTGACATCACCGAAGCGGCTATGGGCGCCGTCGTAGTTCAAGAACACGCGGAACGCGAACGCCACCGGCTGGCTCGCCGTGGGTGGGCTCCAAAGCGCCGCGAGGTCGAGTCCTTCGCGACCGAAGATGCCAAGCACGTCGGCCTGCGCCAGCGCCCCGTTGAGATGATCCGACGCCCCCCAGTTGTACTCCGTAATGGCGAGCTTGGTCCCAGGATAGTTCGCGTTCACCCAGTCACGCATGCGGGGAATTAGGCGCACCGCTTCGCCGATCCAGCTCTCGTCAACGTAGGTCGGATCCCATAACGCCCGCGTCGACCGCAGGCGCAGCGCTTGCGTCGCCGTGCCGCCAACCGGCGACAACGTCACCCCGGACGCCTGCGGGTAGTAGTGCAGGTCGAGGTAGTTCAGGATGCGGACTCCGTGCTCCTGTTCGTAGGCACGCATCTGTTGCAGGTACCATTCGATGAACGGGACGTTGCCGTGTGCCAGCCGATCCTGCGGGTTGTTCCACCAGGCCCCACCCGGGGCCCAGTCAAGTGCCGACCAGAAATAGGCCGTCCAGCCCCAGGACGCCGGCCCGAGCGTTTCGGCGGCCGGATCGGTGGCTTTGATGGCGGCCGCATAAGCATAGGTGCGATCGCGCATCTCGTCGTAGCTGGTTGGAGCGGGATGCACATCACGGTGGGTGTCGTCCCACAGCTCCGGTTCGTTGTCGAGGTTGTAGAGGCGTAGGCCGCCACTGGCGGCGTCACCGTACTTGCCCATAAGATGTTGCATCCATTCCTGCACGAACGCCGGCGTGATGGCGATGCTCGTGTCCTGCGGGTCGTTGCCACTGATGAGCGAACCATCTGGGCGAATGCCGTTGCCGCAATCCGGCATCCACGAATCGGTGGACTGTTGTGCGCCGTACTTGCTGACGCTGAAACCACACCCGCGGCGCCGATCCTTCGGCGTCCAACCAATCAGCGGAACGGTCAGCAGAGTGGCGGTGTCAGTGCGCCGATCTTGCTCGACGAACTGATCACTCGCAGATCCGTCCGGCAGCGCCGCCGGGTTGTCGTTGGGGTTCGGGAGGTTTTCGAAGTACCAGTCGGACGCGTGGTTGTTGCTATCGACCTGCCAATTGTAGCGCGTCGTGGCGTTTCCTCCCCAACGCCTAACCGGTAGGCCCAGTGCGGCGGCCAGACCCTCGTCGGCGAAGTTCATCCCATAGATAGCTGAGCTGATCGGATGGCGATCGGCCGCAACATCGATACTGAGCCTTGGTCCCGCCGGCGTCACTGCTGGTGTCGGTGTCGGCAGCGTGGTGGAAATAAACACCACGTCGTCGACATAGAACGTCGCTTGCGCTCCGGCCGTGGCATTGAACCAATAGAGGTAGCTGACCGAGCGCGGCGTACCGAGACCTGCTAGTGGCACATCGACGGTCTTCCAAGCCCCGGCTGCAGGCGTGAGCGCACGCCGGACCGATGTGCCAGCGGTGCTGTCGCCGACCTCCACCTCGATGACCTGACCACCACTGGTGCCACCGTGTACGTAGAAGCGCACAGCGTCGTACGCGCTCGCATCGAACCCTTGCCAGTCGCCGATTTGTAAACCGCTCCATCCCGCGGTGAACGTCACCGCGATCGACGCGTTCCCCGCATGGACCGGAGCGGTCTTGTTGAAGTCACGGGTCACCCCACCCCACGACCAATCCGCCCAATTGCTCGCGAGCGCGTCGTCATACACCGTGGCAGTACCGGCAAGCGTTGGGCTCACAGCGAGAACGACAAAGCAGGTGAGCAGCAGAGAGAATCGTGTGCGAGTCATGGCTCAGCGGCGTAGCGCGCGGCGTGCCACACACCGGGCGAACGGCATCATGCAGGGCGAGGCCCGCAGGACTTGCCGCGAAAGTGCAATGCCCTGCAAACTTTTGACACTCGATCCATGCTGGTTGCCGTCGGCATGAAGCGGTGCCGACCATCACTGGAACTCAACCGAAGCCTTCGTAATCCGTCCAAGCCGTTGTCAGCCTAGCAGCCGAGGTGGTGTGCATACGCTTCACTTCGGCTTGGTGGCGAAGAAGGCGTGGAAGCTGTCGCCCGGCACCAGGCTGCGGCTGCGCGCCTCGACGAAGCCGGCCTCGCGCATCTGGGCGACCAGTTCCTGGGGCGCGGGCAGACGCCCGCAGCGCTCGGTGCCGGCGCTCCAGATGTCGAGACCGACGGCGGCCGGTCCGCCGCCGCTGCACGTGGTGGTGAGCAGCAGCTTGCCGCCGGGTTTCAGGAACGCGCGCGCGTGGCGCAGCAACGCCACCCGCTCGCCGACCGGGAAGTAGTAGATGTTGTTGTGGAAGGTGACGAGGTCGAAGATCGCCTCGGGGGCTCGCTCGCGTACGTCTCCCTTGTCGACGCGAGCTCGGTCGGCGAGCTGCCATTGGCGCAGATTGGCGTTGGCGAAGTCCGCGACCTCCGGCTGAAGCTCTAGACCGATGGCCGTGAGGTCGGGGTTGCGCTCGGCGGCGTAACGAATGTAGGTGCCGGAGCCGGCTCCCACTTCGAGGACCTTGAGGGCGCCGCGGTGTGGCACCACTTCATCGATCGCCTCGTGTACGAAAGGCCGAACCAGCGGCGAGGAACGAGCGATCAGAATGCCGTCCTGGTCCGCCAATGCGAAGCGCTGGCCGCGCGCCAGCCGCCGCGGGGTCTCGATGACCAGGGTGTGATGGAGCGTGGCCACCTCCTCGAGGATGGCGACGATCGCATCGTTCTTAGGCTGCGCCAGGCTGCGCGCCATGAAGCCTGCGAGAGCGTAGCGATCGTTGTCGCTGCGGAGCTCGCCGAGCCGTACGCCCAGTTCGAGCCACTTGCGCAGCCAGTCGTGGTCGCCGGCATCGTGGACCATCTCGCCGGCCAGCTGGTCGAAAGGCACGGCGCCGGCGCCGCCCAAGCGCGCCAGCAAGCCGGCGCGAAACGCAGCCACCAGCCACACCAAACGGTAGAAAGGCGTCATCAAGCGCATGGCGCGCAACAAGACGAGCAGTTGACCTCGACGCAGGACTGCGATTGCGGTTCGCGCTTTCATTGCTCTCCTCTCCTCACCGGCCGCGACGGCCGAGTTGATGCGTGCGTTGGCGTGAGCCGCTGCCCACAGCTGGTGGCGCCAGCCCTTCAATCTGCAGTTCCAGCGCGCGGCGCAGGGAGCGATCGACCTGTTGGCGATCGACCACGGCGTCCGCCAGCCAGGCCTGCGCGTGGAAGGCGTAGTGCGCGAAGAAAGCGTTCACCTGATCGGGCACCGCCACGTCCGTGCGCAATTCGCCGCCGGCGCGCCCGCGCTCAACCAGCGCGGCGATCGCGGCGAGGTAGTCCTCGGTGAGCGCGTTCATCGCTGCCGGCTGCTGGGTGCGATAGAAGAACTCGCCGGCGATCACCCGCGAGAGTTCAGGGCTGCGCGCGTAGAAGTCGAGAAAGCCTCGGAACAGATGCATCAGGGCGTCGGCCAAGGGCAGGGTGGTGCAAGTGCGCGCCGTCCGCTGGCGCAGGATTTCATGCACCTCGTCGCGGAAGACGAGGAACAGCAGCTCGCGCTTGTCGCGGGCGTAGAGGAAGAGCGTGCCGGTGGCGATACCCGCCCGCCGGCAGATCGCGCGCGCCGTCGCGCCCTCGAAGCCCTTCTTGGCGAAAAGCTCGCGCGCCGCGCGCTTGATGCGGGCGAGCTTGTCCTGCTTGTTGCGCTCACGCAGCCCCACGGGCGCGGCTCGGGTCGGGCTCTCCCCGGTCTCCACAATGAACATGTTCATTTATAAGCATGTTCATTTTTCTCGCGCAAGCCCCCCTCGGGACCGAATCGCCGGCCTGGGCAGCCGAGGGCGCCAACGGCAAGCTCACCGACGCAGTCAGCCGATTCAACCGATGCGAAGGACAAGAGGCACCCGCGCGCGCAGTCGCAATCCGTTGAATCCGCCTAATCGGCTGCACCCCAAAGGAACCGCTGCCGGGCGACCGTCGCTGCCCGTGCGCCCCGCTTGACACTCCCCTTGGGCCGCGGCAATAGTGAATGCGGCTTCACTATTGCTGCATGGTCACGCGTGCCCCCAAACGAGCCGCCCACGAACGCAAGCGCTTGATCCTCGAAGGCGCCCGCGCGGTGTTCGCCGGCTCCAGCTACACCAACGCCAACACCGCCAAGGTGGCCCGCGCCGCCGGAGTGTCCGCCCCCGCCCTCTACCGCTACTTTCCCAGCAAGAAGCAGCTGTACCTGTCCACGCTCAAGGACGCGGGCCCGCGCCTGTTGCACATCTGGCAGCGGCTGGCCCAAGAAGCGGCCGATCCGCTCGACCTCATCTGGACCCTCGGCCTGGCTTACTACGACCGCGTGCTCGAGCGCTCGCCCGTCATGCGGCTGTGGTTCCAGGCCCTCGGCGAGGTCGGCGACCGCCAGGTCCGCGCCGCGCTCGCCGGCAACTTCACCGCGGCGGTCGATTTCCTGGAGCGCAATCTCGAGGCCGGCAAGGCCCAGGGCTTGGTGCGCCGCGATCTCGACGCGCGTGTCGCCGCCTGGCACTTCATGGCCATCGGCCTGACCTTCGATCTCATCCACCTGCTCGGCCGCGACCACGAACTCGACCGCAGCAAGGTCGAGAACTGGGGCCGCCTCTACCTGGAGTCAGTACAGGCAGCGCCCCGTGGCTCCAGCGCGCCGCACCGCCGCCGCGCCGCCTCGAGCAGCCACTCTGGCCGTCGCCAGCGCCACTGACCGACTGCCACGCAACAGCAACCCAGGAGACGCCAATGAGCCAACGCCAAGATCCACCACTCAGAGTGAGCGCCCAGGCGGAGCGGGAATCGCTGCTCTTGCGCTGCTGGATGACGCACGACGCCATGTGGTTTTTCCACTGCGCCCAGGCATGCGGCATGGAGACGACTAACAAGATCAACAAGGCGGCGGTGCGCTCGATGGCACAGATCGAGATCAAACGAATCAAGAAGGCGGTCGGCATCGAAAGGGTCGAAACCTTCCCGCAGCTCGTTGATCTGATGCACGCGGCCTTCGACTTGATGAAAGCCGACTTCATGGGGTTCAGCTGGCGCGTCTCGGCCGAGAACACCCTCCACTGGGACATGCCGCGCTGCTTCGCTTACGACGGCGTCCAGAAGCTCGGCGTCGCCGATCAATATCAGTGCGGCATCTTCGAGCGCATGGAGGGCTGGGCCGAAGGGCTCGGGCTCAACTACACCGTTACGCCGCAGGTGTCCGGCTGCATGATGCACAGCGAGGGCCGCTGCTTTCGTGATTTCAAGTTCCAGTTTTCCCTGCCGTAGCCCGACCCTTACCGTTCAGGAGCCGGAAAGATGGATCGACCCAAGTACGAGTTCATTCGCCTCGCGGAAGCCGATGGCGGCGTCGTCACGCTTACCCTCAATCGTCCCGACAAGAAGAACGCGCTCTCGATCGCATTGCGCGACGAGGTGAGCGATGCCTTGGCCGGTCTCGCCGGCATGGACTCCGTCAAGGTGGTCGTCGTCACCGGCAGCGGCACCGTCTTTTCCGCCGGTTTCGATCTCAAGGAATTCGCCCGCGTCACCGAGCCCGAGTTCGCCAAGCAACTGTGGGACTCCAGCGACCGCTTCCACCGGGCGCTGCTCGAGTTTCCGCTGCCGACCATCGCCGCCGTCAACGGGCCTGCGCTCGCTGGTGGGTTCGACCTCGCGGTGCTCTGCGATCTGCGAATCGCAGCCGAGACCGCCACCTTCGCCCATCCCGAGATCACCTTCGGCGACGTCGTCTACTCGCCGCTGCACGACCTGGTCGGCGGCGCGCTGGCGCGGGAGCTGTGCCTGACCGGCCGGAGCGTCGGCGCCGCCGAAGCGCTCGCGCTCCGCCTGGTGTCGGCAGTGGTGCCGGCCGAGGAATTAGAGGCTCAGACCCGGCGCTGGGCGGCACAGATTGTCCGCACCCCGCGAGATATCCTCAAACGAACGAAGGCGAAGATCATCCGCCGCGCCGCCATCGGCTTTCGCACCACGCTCGATCTCTGACCCCTTCCCGGCAGTCTTGGCGGCTAGCCGCGTCGCCGCGTCTTCGCGCCGCCACCGCCCGTGTCCCGCGAGCCGAGAGCCGGGAGGGCACGTCCGTTATTGACTGAGCATTCTAGAACGTGTATTCGCATATTCATGGGACGGCCCTCACGCCACGTCGAGGCCAGCATCCTGGAGAGCGCCAAGCAGCTGTCGGCCGAGGTCGGCCCGCACAAGCTCACCATCGCCGCCGTTGCCGCCCGCACCGGCGCTCCGGTGGGCTCGATCTATCACCGCTACGCCTCGCGCGACGAAATTCTCGCCACCGTGTGGCTCGAGCTGGTGGAAGCCTTCCAGGAGCAGTTCCTGGCGGCGCTCGCCGGCGATGATCCGGTGGCGGCGGGACTCGCGGCTGTCCGTTTCACCTGCGACTGGGTTCGGCGCCATCCGCGCGAGGCGCGGCTCATGCTCGTGCACCGCCGGGAGGACTTTGCCGCCGAGCGCTGGTCAAAGAGCCACCGGCGTCGGGCGCAAGTACTTACCGCGCAAGCGCACGAGAGTCTGCGCCGTTACGCTTCCCGCTTGCGCGGACGGAGCGGGCCGGCTCAGCTGCGCAGCGTCCGCTTTGCCTTGGTGGACTT
Source organism: Deltaproteobacteria bacterium (assembly GCA_016210005.1). Taxonomy (NCBI): domain Bacteria; kingdom Pseudomonadati; phylum Myxococcota; class Myxococcia; species Deltaproteobacteria bacterium. The sequence goes on from JACQVA010000249.1 coordinate 32,824, forward strand.
GCCCACGGCCGCGCTGAAGCCCGACCTCGAAAGCGGTATTCCGCTGCCCAAGCAGACCGAAGCACTCTTGCTCGACACCTGCGCCTACGCGCTCCGCCAGATCACCGGAGGGCGCCGGCGCGTGAAATCGGGACGAGTCTAACAGCAAGCAACGGAGGTGAATCATGTCACAGGCATTGCATCACGAAGCCGTCTTCCAACGGCCGCTTGTCGAGGTCTTCGAGTTGATCACGACCACCGGTTGTTGGCCGCAGTGGCACCCGGCCACGCACGCGGTCAGCGGGCAGACGCTGCGACCGGCACAGCTGGGCGATGAGTGCACCGAGGCCATGCGCACGGCGGGTTTCTTTGAAGGGCACATTTCATGGCGCGTTGTCGCCTGCGAGACCCCGGTACGCTGGGCTATCGCCAGCACCGAGATTGCGGTGCCCTTGCTCTCTCGGGCAAAGGTGCGGGTGGAGTATGCCCTCGAGGCGGAAAGAGGTGGCACGCGCCTGTTCCGCTGCTTCGACTATGAATTGCCGCGGCACCTCTGGTTACTCGATCGGCTGTACTTCCACGCCAAGATGGAAAGCGAATCGGTCGAGGCCTTGCGGCGGCTGGTGCCGCTGGTCGATCGGACACGCGTGGCGGCGTGAGTCGCCGGGGTGAGCGGATTGAACGGATTAGGGACTTGGGTGATGGAACCGGCTTGAAAGACGAGCGGCACAAGAGAAAGCGCGGGCATGCCCTCGGATCGGGTCTGGAATCTGTTCAATCCGTTCAATCCGTTGTAAGAAGCTCCTCCGGAGGCCGCAATGAGCATCACGGTTGAAGTCACGTACGACATGAGCAAGGCACTGGGCACGAGCCGGTTCGAGGTCGAGGGTGCGCGCACGGCGCGGGACGTGGTCCGGATGACGCGCGAGAAGTTTGGCGAGCGCGGCGCGGAGTTCGAGAAGCTCACGCGCGTTGCGGCCGTGTCGATCAACGGCGTGCTGATCAACCACCGCAACGGCATGAGCACGCCGCTCGCCGACGGCGACACGGTAGCATTCCTCAAGGCCGCTGCCGGCGGGTGAACCCTAAGTTCGCCCGCCGCTCATGGGACCGGCCCCTCGCGCGGTTTCAGCCTGCTCCCGGCAGCCGTTGGCGCAATACGTGTAACAGCCGCCGCGCGTCCGCGCCGCCCAGAACCACGGCGGCGAGGCCGTAGGCAGCCATCCCAGCGGCCACCGCAGCGAGCAGCAGTGCCAGCTGCGGCGCCAGCTGCCCCGGCGCGCCCCAGTCGCCGCCGCCGGCCATCCAATTCACCGGCCACACTATGGCGGCTGACGCCACCAGGTCGCGGCCAAGCGACAACGCCAACGGGCCGGCGCGCAAACTGGGCAACCGCCAGCGCAGCGCGCCCAACAGCAGCACCATGTTCACCGTCGCCGCCGCGGAAGTCGCCAGCGCCAGCCCCGCGTGGCGCAGGTCGGCGATCGCCAGCCAGCGGCTGGCCGCCGCGATCACGTCGGCGGCCACGGACTCGCCGGTCGGCGCTACCGCACCCATCAGCATCAGGCTGCAGCAGCCGTTGACTGCGAACGTGATCAGCGCGACGACCACCGGCGTACGGGTGTCGTTGAGGGCATAGAACGCGGGCACGAGCACGCGCACTAGTGAGACCGGCCACAAGCCGACGGCGAACGCCGCCAGCGCCTGGGCCGTCAGCTCGACCTCGCGCCCCCCGAACGCCCCCCTTTGAAACAGCACCGCCGTGATCGGCTGTGCCAGACAAATCAGCCCGACCGAGGCTGGTAGGGCAATGAAATTGGTTAGTCGAATAGCGAAGCTCACGCTGTCCGACAACTCGCCGTAAGCGCCGCGCGCCGCTTGCGTGGAAAAGCTCGGTAACGCCGCGGTTCCCAGCGCCACCGCGAACAGGCCGAGCGGAAACTCGAACACGCGGTCGGCGTACCACAGGTACGAAACACTGCCGCCGGGCAGTAGCGAGGCCAAGATGGTGCTAGCCAGCACGTTGAGCTGGTACGCCGCCGAGCCGATCAGGGTCGGCGCCATCAGCCACAGCACCCGCCGCACCGCTGGGTGCTCCGGCTCCCAGCGCGGCCACAGTCGCACGCCGCGCCGCACCAGCGGCGGCAACTGCGCCAGCATCTGCAGCGCGCCGCCGGCCAAGGCCCCGAAGGCGAGACCATATGCCGGTTGCGACAGGCGCGGGCACAGCAGCAGCGCCGCGACAATCATCACCAGGTTGAGCAAGATCGGCGACAGCGCCGGCGCAGTGAAGTGCCGGTAGGCGTTGAGCAGCCCGCCGAACAGCGCCATCAGTCCGATGAAAAACAAGTAGGGAAAGACCCAGCGCGTCAGCGACACCGTCAGCTCGAACTTGCCCGCCACCGCAGCGAACCCCGGCGCAAACAGCCCCGTGAGCGCCGGCGCGAGCACCATGCCCGCCAGCGTCAGCGCTGCCAGCACCAGCGCCATCACGGTGGCCAGCGCGCGCGCCGCTTTGACCGCCTCGCGCTCGCCGAGCCTGGTCAGGTAGTCGCTCAAGACCGGAATGAAGGCGACGCCCATCGCCCCTTCCGCAACGAAACGGCGCAGCAAGTTGGGCAGGCGAAACGCGACGAAGAAGGCATCCGCGGCCAAACCGGTGCCGAGATAGTAGCCGACCACCGCATCTCGAATCAGGCCGCCGATGCGGCTGACCAGGGTCAAGCCACTCACCACCCCCGCGGCGCGAGCAATGCGGCGATTCTCACTAATCAGCGAGCCCATCGGCAACTTCGGCAAGATCAGCCCTCGGCGCGCAGCCGCCGACGCATTGGCATAGTGGCTCCCTGACACAGCGGCGGCGCAAATGCCACCGGCTTGCCCCTCCCCGGACCCTGTGGTACACGATTCGCCGCTAATGCGAGAGGAGTTACCGATTTGGCCACACGTCACAAGTCCGCCGTCAAGCGTCACCGCCAGAACCTGAAGCGCCAGACCCGCAACGTTGCCATCCGCACCCGCGTGCGTCACATCCTGCGTACCACCCGCGAGGCGATTGCAAACAAGAGCGTGGAGAACGCCGAGGCCCAGTTGCGCGACGCCGTCAAGACCCTGACCAAAGCCGTCTCGAAGGGCGTGTTGCACCGCAACAGCGCTTCGCGCCGCATTTCACACCTGAGCAAGCAGGTCGCCGCCCTCAAAGCCAGCTGAGCCTGGGCGACCACCGTTCGCCCTTCGAGGTCCGCCTTTCGCCGCGCTCGCGCGCGAGCGTCAGAGCGGCGCGCTCTCGCGCGCTAGAAACCCTCGACAATTTGATCGTAAGCGTCACGCACGGCGGCCTGGAGCAGGCGCTCGATGGCGAGGCGCTTCTCGGTCTCGGCGAGCTGAATGTTGCTGAGCTGGTCGAGGTTCGCGGCATCGAGCTGGCCGCGCTGAAACTGGCTGGAGCTGGTGATCACCACCAAGGCCGAAGCGCTGAACTCTTCGACCGCCCGCAAGCCGCGCACTTCCCAGAGCACCTGGCCATCGCGATGCCGGCGCAGACTGAGATCGAGCACCAAGGTGGCTTGATACTGCAACGCCTCGTCGTTGGCATCGAACGATATCGGCATGGTCTCGAAATGCCGAATCGTTCCCGTCAGAATCGCATCACCACCAGCCGGATCAGTGACCACACGCACCTGTCCGCGGCGCAAGAACTCCTGCTCGAAGGCGAACGCCAGCCGCTGGTCGAGGCCGAACTCGCGCGAGCGATTCTCCAGCTTGCCGACGCTGACCGCTTGCACGTCGGCCGGCAGCGAGGTGCTGGTGCCGGCTAGGTGATAACCGCAGCCGGCAAGCAGCAGGACGAGAAGCAGCCAGGCGGCAAGTCCGGCGGTGGCGCCCGGCCGACGCCCAGTCACCGACAGCGCCGCGGGCGATTTCCCCTCGCTCATTTCCGCCCCCTGCTCCGCCATTTGCGCCAACCGTTACACGACCACACTCACCAGGCGTCCCGGCACCACCACGCGGCGTTTGATCGGCTTCTCGCCGACGGCGGCCCGTACGCCGGCGTCGGCCAGCGCGGCCGCCAGCACGTCATCGTCGGCCGCATCGGCCGCCACCGTCACGCGCCCGCGCACTTTGCCGTTCACCTGCACCGCCAGCTCGATCAATTCATCGCGCGTGAGCGCCTCGTCCCACTGCGGCCAGCGGGAGTTGAAGATGCTGTCCGCGTGGCCCAAGCCTTCCCACAGCTCCTCGGCGAGGTGCGGGGCGAACGGTGCGACCATCAACACCATCGCCTCGCAGACAAAACCGTCGGCCGGGCCGTGGCGGCGGACTTCGTTGAGCAGGCTCATGAGGGCCGCGATCGCGGTGTTGTAGCGCAGCGCCTCGATATCCTCACTGACCTTGCGGATGGTCTTGTGGCAGGCGCGCAGCAAGGCCTCCGGCATCTGCCGCTCGGGCTCGTGCTCGCGCACCATGCGCCAGACGCCCTCGAGGAAGCGGCGCACCCCCGCGATACCTTCGTCGCGAAAATCGCCGCCTTCCTGATACGGCCCGAGGAACATCATGTAGAGCCGGAACACGTCGGCGCCGTGCTGTTCGAGGTAGAGATCAGGATTGACCACGTTGCCGCGCGACTTCGACATCTTCGCGCCGTCTTTGATGATCAGGCCATGGGCGCGAAACTTCTTGAACGGCTCCTCGAACGGCAGCAGTCCGAGCGAGTGCAGCGCCATGGTCAGAAAGCGCGCGTACAACAGATGCAGCACCGCGTGCTCGTTGCCGCCGATGTACATGTCGACCGGCAGCCACTTCTTGGTCAGCTCGGGATCGAAGGCGACGTCGTCGCGGTCCGCCGACGGGTAGCGCAGGAAGTACCAGGCCGAGTCGAGGAAGGTGTCGGAGACATCGGTCTCTCGGCGCGCCGGCCGGCCGCACTGCGGGCAGGGCACGCGATAGAACGACTCCACCCGCGCCAGTGGCGCCACCCCGCTAGCATCGGGCTGGAAATCCTCGACCGCGGGCAAGCGCACCGGCAAGTCCTGCTCCGGCACCGGCACGATGCCGCAGGCATCGCAGTAAATGATTGGGATCGGCGGCCCCCAGTAGCGCTGGCGCGATACGCACCAGTCGTGCAGGCGATACTCAACGCGGGCCGCACCTTGGCCGCGCTGGGCCAGCCATTGAGTAATCGCCGACTTCGCCGCCAGCGAAAACACGCCGTTGAATTCGCCGCTGTTTACCAGTTGGCCTTCGCCGGTGTAGGCCTGGGCCAGCGGTGTGTCCGGAGCCTCACCAGGCGCGGCGATCACGCGTACGATCGGCAAGCCCAGCACCTGCGCGAACTCGAAGTCGCGCTGGTCGTGCGCCGGCACCGCCATGATCGCGCCGGTGCCGTACTCGGCCAGGACGTAGTCCGCGATCCAAATCGGGATGCGCGCACCGGTGGCGGGGTTGATGGCGTAGGCGCCGGTGGCGACACCGGTCTTCTCTTTCACCGCGCGGCGCGACACTACATCCATCTTGGCCACCCGCTCGCAGTAGTCCTCGACTGCGGCCCGTCGCGCGGCTACCGTCAGTTCGCTCACCCACGGATGCTCCGGCGCCACCACCATGTAGGTTGCGCCGAACACCGTATCCGGTCTGGTAGTGAATACACGCAGAGCCCGCGAGCGATCATCGGCCAGCGGGAAATCTATCTCGGCGCCGTCGGAGCGGCCGATCCAGTTGCGCTGTGCGGTCTTGGTAGTCTCCGACCAGTCGATCCGGTCGAGGTTGTCGAGCAGCCGCTGCGCGAACTTGGTGATGGTGAAGAACCACTGCTCCAGGTAGCGCTGCTCGACCTTGGTATCGCCGTGGCGTTCGCAGTTGCCGTCGATGACCTGCTCGTTGGCGAGCACGGTCTGGCACGCTGGGCACCAGTTCACCGGCGCTTGCTTGCGCACCGCCAAGCCGTGCTTGTAGAGCTGGAGGAAGATCCACTGGGTCCAGCGATAGTATTGTGGCGAAGTGGTATCGACGGCGTGCTCCCAGTCGAGCATCAAGCCCAAGCGGCGCAGCTGGCGGCCGAAGTTGCCGATGGTGCGTGGAATCAGCTGCGCCGGGTTGGCGCCCACTTTCAGCGCGTAGTTCTCCGAGTGAATGCCGAAGGCGTCGAAGCCCATGGGCTCGAAGACGTCGTAGCCCTGCAAGCGGCGAAAGCGCCCGAAGATGTCGACACCGGGAAAGGCGAAGGCATGGCCGACGTGCAGGCCCTCGGCCGAGGGGTAGGGAAACATCATCAAGGTGTAATAGGGCCGGGCGGCCGCGCACAGATCGACCCGGTGAGTACCGCGACTCTCCCACCGCTGCTGCCACTTGGCCTCGATCAGCCCCGGGTCGTAACGCTCGTCCATCGCCCCTCTCGCTCGCCACTTACTGATCGGTCGCCGGCCCGCAGTCCTTAGCCGCCGGCTTCACTCCCAGTTCCGCTGCAATCCGATCAAGGACGCCGTTGACGAAGGCGGTAGATTCGCCCGCGCCGTATCGGCGCACGATCTCGATCGCTTCGTTGATGACCACGTTGACCGGCGTCTCGGGCATGCCCAACAGTTCGTAAGTAGCGAGCCGCAGCGCGCTCAGGTCCACTTTCGAGAGCCGATCCATCCGCCAGTTCTCGCACGCCTTGGCGATCAAGGCGTCGATGTCGGCGCGGCGGTCGGCGACGCCAGCCACCAAAGCGCGGGCGAATTCCTTGACCCCTTCGCCGGCCTCGAAATTGTCCCAGAAGGTTTGCAGCGCGCCGTCAGAGCGCTCGGCGGTAACTTCCAGCTGGTACAGTGCCTGGAGCGCCAGCTCCCGTCCCTTACGCCGCAATCCCATGCCGCAACCGTGACTGCCCGCTCACACGCGTGCCCGTTTGAGGTTGGCCAGTTCGAGCGCGCTCAACGCCGCCTCGGCGCCTTTGTTGGCGCCCCGGCCGCCGGCGCGGGCCAACGCTTGCTCGAGCGTGTCGGTGGTCAGCACCCCGAAGGCCACCGGCAGTTCGTGGCGCACCGCCAACTCGCTCAGCGTCGTCCCGACGGCGTAGGCCAGCACCTCGTTGTGCATGGTTTCTCCCTTGATGATGGCGCCCAGGCAGATGATGCCGTCGACCCGCCCGCCGGCAGCCAGCAGCTGCGCTGCCAGCGGCAACTCGAATGCTCCCGGCACGTGCACGACCTCGATGTCGTCGTCGGCGGCACCGTGTTCGAGCAGAGTCTTGACCGCACCCTCGAGCAGGCGATCGGTGACCGCATGATTGAACCGCGACACCGCGATGCCGAAGCGCAAGCCGCGCCCGGCGAGTTTTCCTTCGAAGATCTGTGGCATGACTCACCTAGGTTAGCACGTGGAAATCGCTCAATAGGTGGCCGAGCTTCTCCTGCTTGGTGCGCAGGTAGCGAACGTTGCCCGGATGCGGCGGGATCTCGATCGGCATCCGCTCCACCACATCGATGCCGTAGGCGCGCAGGCCGTGCAGCTTCTTGGGGTTGTTGGTGATCAGGCCGACGCGGTGCACGCCGAGGTCACGCAGGATTTGTGCGGCGATGCCGTAATCGCGGCTGTCGTCCTTGAAGCCCAACTCCAGATTCGCCTCGACCGTGTCGCGCCCCTGGTCTTGCAGGGCATAGGCGCGGATCTTGTTGGCCAGGCCGATGCCGCGGCCCTCCTGATCCATGTAAACCAGCACGCCCTTGCCGGCCGCGGCGATCATTTCCATCGCCTTCTTGAGCTGATCGCCGCAGTCGCAGCGCTCGGAGCCGAAGACGTCGCCCGTCAGACACTGCGAGTGAATCCGCACCGACACTTGATCGGTGGCGCGCAGCGTTCCCTTCACCAGCGCGATGTGCTCGTCGCGGTCGACGTCGCTGCGATAGGCGACGGCACGAAAGCTCCCGCCGACGGCGGCCTCGATGCGGGCCTCGGCGACGCGATGCACCAGCGATTCGGTGCGCAGCCGGTGGGCCACCAGATCCACGATGTGAACGATCTTGAGCTCGAACAGCTGCGCCAGCGCGGCGAGGTCTTCCGCCTGGGCCAAGGTGCCGTCGTCGCACAAGACGGCGCACAGCGCGGCCGCCGGCTGGAGACCGGCCAGGCGCGCCAAGTCCGCCGCTGCTTCCGGCAGCGCCGCCCGCACCAGCACCCCGCCGGTGCGCACCTGGATGGGGAAGATGTGCCCGGGCATGACGAGGTCGTCGGGCCCCGCATCCACGCGCGCGGTGACCCTGATGGTGGCTGCACGATCACTGGCGGAGATGCCGGTGGTGACGCCTTGGCGCGCTTCGATCGAGACACCGAACGGGCGCGCCTTGCCGGCCGGCGCATCCGGCACCATCAGCGGGATGCCCAGTTGGCGCATGCGCTCGGCGGTCAGGCCAACGCACACCAAGCCGCGCCCGTGCGTGGCCATGAAGTTCACGCTCTCGGGCGTGATCAACTCGGCCGCCACGCACAGGTCAGCCTCGTCGCCCTCGCCGGCGACCACGATCACCGGCTGGCCGCGCCGGACGTCTTCCAGCGCCGCCGAAATGGAACTGAACGTCATCGCTCGCTGCACCTCAGCGACAGAACTCACCGCACAAGCGCGGGCCGCAGCCCATGAGCACTCCGGCGTTGGCTGTCGCTTCTCGTCTCAGGTTCACCAAACACCTCAGTCACCGCCAGCTTCTGCTCTGGCGCTTGCCATCCCGCGGCAGTGGGCAGGCGGTGACCATGAAATCGGCGCCAACCCGCCGCACGCGCACCGCCCCCAGCTCCCACGCTTCGCGCATGGCACGCACGCCCAGCGCATCGAGCATCGGCCGGCCGTCGCCGCCGATCAGCTTAGGAGCGTAAAACAACACCATACGATCCACCAATCTGGCCTTGAGCGCGCTGGCCGCCACCGCCGCGCCTCCTTCGATTAGAACCGCGCTCACCCCGGCCCGCCCCAACCACGCCAACACCTGCCTGAGCGAGACGCCACCTCGCACCGCCGGCACTCGCACCAGTTGCACCCCCCGCACCTGTAGCCGGCGCCATTTCGCCCCGCCGGCCAGCGCGGTGGCCACCACAGTAGCTGCTGGGCCTGTGTTTGTCAGCACCCGGGCGGTTTCGGAAATCCGCAGCCGGCGGTCGAGCACGACGCGCAGCGGATCGCGCCCGCCCGGCAACCGGCAGGTCAGCGCCGGATCATCGCGAATGACCGTCTCTACTCCCACCAGCACGGCGTCGTGCTGATCGCGCAGGCGGTGGGCGATGGCGCGGGCGGCCTCGCCGGTGATCCACTTCGAGTCACCCGTGCAGGTCGCGATCCGACCATCGAGCGAGGCGGCGAGTTTGAGCGTCACCAGGGGCAGACCGGTGGTGACGTGTTTACGGAAGGCCGAGATCAAGTCGTCGCAGTCCGCCTGTGCCACCCCGGCCACCACCGCGATGCCGGCGCGCCGCAGCCTACCGGCGCCGTCACCCTCGACTTGCGGGTTGGGGTCGCGCGCGCCAAACACGACCCGCGCGATGCCCGCGGCCGTGATCGCCTCGGTGCACGGCGGCGTGCGGCCGAGGTGGGCGCAGGGCTCCAGCGTCACGTACAGTGTGGCCCCGCGTGCGCGCCCGGCCGCTTGCCGGAGCGCGACCACTTCCGCGTGCGCTTGGCCCGCGCGCGCGTGAAAGCCGCGGCCGACGACGCTGCCGCCGCGCACCACCAGCGCGCCCACCGGAGGGTTGGGACTGGTGCGCCCGAGCCCGCGGCGCGCCAGCCGCAGTGCCTGGCGCATGAAATAGGCATCGTCGTGCGCCACGGTCGCTCGCCTTACGTTGCCCGCGAACGGCGCTTGCGCGGCGGGCCGCCGGCGCGCTCCTTGATCAAATCTTGTAGCTCGCGCATGAACTCGCCGGCGTCCTTGAACGAGCGGTACACCGAGGCAAAGCGCACGTAGGCCACTTGATCGAGTTTGTGCAGCTCGCGCATCACCGCCTCGCCGATGACGGTGCTCGGCACTTCCTTCTCACCGCGCTCCGAGAGACTGCGCTCGATGCGATCGGCGATCTGCTCGATTACCGTGATGCCGACCGGGCGCTTCTCGCACGCGCGCTTGAGGCCGTTGACGATCTTGCTGCGATCGAACTCCTCACGGCTGCCGTCGCGTTTGACCACCAGCGGCAGCATTTCTTCCACCCGCTCGTAGGTGGTGAAGCGACGCTGGCACTTGTCGCACTCGCGGCGGCGGCGGATCACCGCGCCGTCCTTGCTCAGGCGCGAATCGATGACCCGGTTCTCCAGGTCGGCGCAGAACGGGCATTTCATGGGCGCTCTAAAGGCCGGTCGTGCTTAGCGAAAAGGCGCGATGAAGGGAAGGGAGAATGCGCCGCGGCCTGGGCCTGGAGGAAAGCTCGGAAACGGCTGGCGCAGCGGCCAGGTCCTTCCTGTCCGCCGCGGCCGTCAACACCACCGCTTGCTGCCACGCTTGACCGGCTGGGGTGCATTCGGTACGAATGCCCCCTCGCCAGCCGGTGCGGGCAGGTAGCTCAGTCGGTAGAGCAAAGGACTGAAAATCCTTGTGTCGAGTGTTCGATTCACTCCCTGCCCACTTCTTTTCGCATACTTGGCTAGACGGATAGCCATCCAGGTCGAAATTGTCCGAGATTTGTCCGAGAAATTTCGGGAACAGGCCATCAGCGCGCCGGTGTCGCGGCCCCAAGAGGCACCACGCGCGCCGGTGGTTGCTGCGAGAGATGCGTGTGCAGCTTGTCGGCGGCGGCCGTGAGGTCCGCTTCGCTCACGATGTTGTAGCGGTCGAAGATCGCGCGCGTCTTGTGTCCGGACAGCGCCATGCAGACACGTTCCGGGATGCCGGCCCGCACCATGTTGCGGACGGCAGAGCGTCGCAGGTCATGCGGCGTGAGTCCCTTGTGTATCAGCTCGGGTTCGCCAGCCGGCGTGAATTTGCCGGATGGCACCATTGCGCCGAGCCCGGCGGCCACGCAGGCACGAGCCCACGACTTGCGGAAAGCGCCGATCGGCTTGCCGTCGACGTGGAAGACGTGCACGCAATCCAGCCGGCGAACCGTGGCGGCCCGCTCGATCACTTCGAGCAGGTCACCGCTCAACGGCAGTACCCGGCCCGTCTTGTTTTTCGAGCGTTCCGGTCGCAAGCGGACCACGCGGCCGGTAAGGTCGATGTCGCGCCATTCGAGCGACCGCATCTCGCTCATCCGCCAGCCGGAGAAGTACAGGAACGCGACCGGGTCCTTGAGTCGGTCCGGCAGCGCGCCGTGCAAGGCGAGGAAGCTGCCGTGATCGACGAAGCCTTGTCGGGCATTGTGCTCTTCCAGCATCGGGATATGCGGCCGGGTCGACAGGCGGCCGGCTTCGATGGCCAGCGAGAACATCCGCTTCAATGCAGCCAGCTCTCGGTTGATGGTGGCATTTGCCGCGCCGTCCTGTTGGCGTGCCGTCACGTGTGCCCGGATACGGTCCGTGGTCAGGTCAACCGCGCGCATCAACGCGAAGCTGGTTCGGAGATGCTTCAGCTTTTGGGTCAGGGTGTGCGCTGAACGCTTGCCGTTGATGGCGTAGTCGCGCTCGAGGTCCGCCGCCAACTCCTCGAACGTGACCTTCTCTTCTTGCGGTCCGGTCAGCCGGCCACGGCCGATTTCGCCGAGCCGCTTCTTGAGCAGCTTGCTGGCGAGTTTCTCGCCCTGCTTGTCCGTGGCGTGCGTGCTCTCCCGGTATTCCTTGCCGCGGTGCGAGTAGGCTATCCACCACACGGCGCCGCGTTGAAACATCCGTCCCATGCCGTTCATGGTTTGGTTCCTCCCTTCTGCGGACGCTTCAAGTACAGTTCGAGCGCTTCCGCAACCAGGTCTTGAAAGTCGCGGCGTTCGTCGAGTGCCCGGTGGCGAGCCGCGCGCCAGAGGTCGGCGGGTAACTTCACCGTGCATTTCACCGTTTCGGCAGGCTCCTTGGTCTTCATGCGGACATCCTACGCTCGCCCCGGACGGCTGTCAAGACATATGAACGGCTACACGGATAGGCGGCCCTGTCGGGTTTGGATGTATCGGGCGATGCCGTGGCTGCTGAAGCGCAGCAGGCGACCTTGTGGTACGCGGAAGGGCAGTTGCTTGGCGTGACGGTAGAGCCAGTCCTTCGATGCGCCGAGCCGTGCCGCCGCGGCCGTCACGTCAAGCAGCGTGTCCGGCTCCGCCGGCCGGTGTCCGTTGCGTGCCGATACGGTGATCAGTGCTCCGAGCAGTCCGCTCTGCAAACTGACACACCGGGACAGTAGCCCTTGCAGCACCTCCACGGGGAGCTCGGCCGCGCGCTCGGGATGCGCCGCTAAATCGTCGAGGGTTGGAACGGCGGTGAGGCTCACAGTTCCCGCACCTCGGGCCACCGCTGGCGATCACGCCAGACGTGCACCAGCCGCTTGCAGTTCGAGGGGCAGGCGAAGCCGGCCAAGGTCTCGCGCTCTGCCGGTGACGGCGCCCGGTTGCTCTTGCACTGCACAAGCACGAAGTCGGTGGCGCTCACGCCGATCAAGTCCCATGCGCCGAGACTGCCAGCGGCACGGGTCACGCAGTAGCCGGCGGTTTCGAGCAGCCGGCGGCTGCGATGCTCGTTCCTGGTGCCCTTGCGCTTGGCGTTCATGACGCTTGCCTCTTCGGCGTGGGTTTCCTATTCTGCGCACATGGCCAGCACATCTGCCGTTCGGCGCCCAGTGGTACCCTCGCCGCGCAGCCAGGGCATCCCGCTCGACGATGAGCCGATAACGGCGGCCGAGATTCGCGGCGTCGCTGAAGCGCGCGCGGCCTTCGCTCGCGGCGAGTATTACACTCTCGAAGAAGCGAAAGCGCATGTGGCGCGTCTACGTTCCAAAGCCCGTACTCAAAAGCCTCGGACGCTTCCCGGCAAGGGACGCTGACCGAATCTGGGCCGCGCTCGATGCCATGAAGCGCGCGCCCTTCGGCGGGGACATCCGGGACTTGGGCGACGGGACGTATCGCCGCCGAGTCGGCGCCTATCGCATCCGCTTTGACGTCGCCTGGAACACCCGCACCGTGAGCGTGCTGTGGGTCCGGCGCCGCACCAGCATTACGTACTGAAGACGTAGCCCTATTCATGGCGCCCGCAACGCCCGCACCCGGCACCAGAGGATGAACGCCCAGGCGCACACGACGAGCAGCTCTTGCTCGATCTCGCCGGTCAGCTCGCCGGGCGGTTGCTGAAAGCTACGGTCGCCGTAGGTGACGGCGCCCACCTCGAGGCGCTTGGCGACGGCCGCGGCGAAGGTCGGGAAGGCCTCGGTCATTGCAACACCCGAGACGTGGGGAAGGTCGCCTTGACCATCCCGATAGCTTGCAGCTCGGCCACGGTTTTGCCCCGGAGCCGCTCGACTTCGTCGAAGAAGATCACCGGGAGCCCGGCCCGCAGAATCTCAGGATGGTCGGCAAGGGTGTCGTCGTCGGCTACCACCCACACGTCACCGATGGCCGTTCCAACCAACTTGAAGGCCACCAGCTCGCCGGTGTCGGGGTCGAACGTAGTGGAAAAATGTTCGCGGTTACGTTCCGGAATCGAC
>JACQVA010000250.1 GCA_016210005.1 Deltaproteobacteria bacterium
CTTATGCTGCCACACCCGCGTTGCCAGCTGTGAGGTCACCCCAATGTACAGCGTGCCGTTCCGTTTGCTGGCCAGGATGTAAACGCAGAACTGCTTGTTCATATCGCCAAACGCCAAACTGGATTCCCGCTTTCGCGGGAATGACGGCCATAACACCGAACAGGATCAGGGTCGGCACCACGTTACCCGCAAATTTGTCGCGCGCCCCCGGCAGCAGGCAGCGCTCACGGCGAGTTCCATGCCAAAGCCATCGCGGCGCCGATGCCCCCAGCCGCGTGACCGCCGCCGAAGTCAGCGGCAGCATACTGCGCCGGCAGCGTCCGATTCGTGTCGATCTTCCTTGACTCTTCGGGCCTAGTCCGACTAGAGACAGCCCGGTTGAAGCTTCACTTCGGCGGCACGAAGGCAGGTGATGAGTTCAGCACTCAGACCGCTCGGTTCGCCCGTAGGCGAACAGTCAGTTATCCGCACCCGGCGCGTGTTTGTCGGCCGCGAGCGCGAGCTGGCGCTGGTGCGTGCAGCCTTCGCCGAGACTTTGGCCGAACAGGTGCGCGCGCTCACGCTTACCGGCGAGCCGGGTATTGGCAAGAGCCGCTTGGCCGAGGAGGCGGCCAACGAAGCCTGCCGGGGTGGGGCGAGGGTGCTGTGGGGCCGGTGCTGGGAAGGTGAAGGTGCGGGCTCGTACTGGCCGTGGACCCAGGTGATCCGCAGCTACCTGGCGGGGAGCGAGCCGCAAGCATGGTGCCGTCACCTGGGGGCAGCCGCCGCCGACATCGCGACGCTGGTGCCGGAGCTGCGCCAGCAACTGCCTGAGCTGCCGGATTCGCCGCGGATCGATCCGCGGCAGGCGCGCCTGCGCTTGTTCGACACCGTGGCCAAGCTGTTGCACCAGGCCTCGCGCAGCGCCCCGTTGGTAATCGTGCTCGACGATCTCCACTGGGCCGATACCGCGTCGCTGTTGCTGCTCCAGTTTCTCGCCCAGCACCTGTGCCAAGCGCGGGTGCTGCTGTTGGCCACGTACCGAGACACCGCCGCGCCGCGCAGCCCGGGCGGGGCGCAGCTGCTGGCGCAGCTGGCGCGAGCGGCCGAGCGCGTGGTGCTGGGCGGACTGAGCCAGCCGGAGGTGGCCCACTTCGTTCACGCGCTGACTGGGCGACCGGCCTCGTTGCCGCTGGTGACCGCGGTGTATAACGCGACCGAGGGCAATCCGTTCTTCGTTGTCGAGTATCTGAGCCTGTGGCTACTAGAGGGGAGTTTTCCGACCGCCACGGCCCGCCCGCTGCCGGCGCGCCTGCGCCTGATCATTGATCGCTGGCTCGGGCAGCTCTCCGGTGCCTGCCGGCGGCTGCTCGGCATCGCGGCGGTCGCCGGGCGCGAGTTCGACGCCGAGCTGCTGGCGCAGGTTGCCGGCACCGCCTATGCGCCCGAGCTGGCGGCAACGCTGGAGGAAGCCCTGCCGGCCCGGGTGATCGTGCCGGTCGCCGGCAGTGCCACGGCTTACAGCTTCAGCCACGCCATCATTCGTGAGGCGGTTTATGAAGCTCTCGGCCAGGCGCGGCGCCTGGAGCTGCACCGAGAGGTTGGCGAAGCACTGGAGCAACGCTACGCGGCCGACCTCGACTCGCACCTGCCGGAGCTGGCGCATCACTTCTGGAACGCCGGCCATGACCGCAGAGCATACACGTATGCGCTGAGGGCGGGCGCCCAAGCCATGACCAGCTTGGCGTACGAAGAGGCCGCGCAGCATTGCGAGCGCGCGCTGGCGGCCTTCGATCTGTGCCGCGAGCGCCCGCCGCAGGCCAGCGCTGCCACCGCCAAGAGCGAGCTTGCCGAGCCCATGGCGCACGACGAGCAGCGCTGCGAACTGCTGCTGGCGCTGGCCGAGGCGCAATGGCGCGGGGGCGAGATGCCGGCGGCCAAGCAGACCTTGCGTAAGGCCGCCGCCAGCGCGCGGCGGCGGCTGCGCTTGCGCCAACATCATCGCCGCTGGGCCGTGCTGCTGGCGCGCGCCGCCCTCGGCACGGGCACGGGGCTGGTGGGCGTGGATGCCGGCGTGGTCGACCGGCAAGCCGTGGCGCTGCTGGAGGAAGCCTTGCAAGCGCTGGGGAACGGCGAGCGCAGACTGCGCGCGCGCTTGCTCGGCCGCCTGGCCGAGCACCTTTACTACGATGCCGCTGCTGCTTCTCGACGCGAGCGCTTGACGCGCGAAGCTCTGGCCATTGCCCGCACGCTCGACGACCCGGCCACGCTCCTGCATGCGCTCAGCACGCGCCTGTTTGCCATCGGTGCCCCCGATAGCTTGAGCGAGCGCCTGGTGCTGGCGCGCGAGATCATTGCGCTGGCGGAGCGGATCCAGGAGCCGGAGTTCGCCGCCAACGCCCGCGTCTGGCTGGTCACCGACCTGCTGGAACGCGGCGAACTGCCCGCTGCCGATATGGAGGCCGCGGCCGCCGCCCGCATGGCGGAGCAGCTGCGGCAACCGGCCTTGATCTGGCAAGCGGCGCTACCAAGCGCTCTGCACGCCATCCTCGCCGGCCGCTTCGAGGCCGGCGAGCGTCTGGCCAACGACGCGCTGGCACTGGGTCTGCGGGCGCAAACCCCGGATGCCTTGCACTTCTTCGGCGTGCAAATGCTGGCGCTGCGGCGCGAGTACGGCGACCTCGAGGAAGTAACTGCCGGCGCGCGCCATTTCGCCAATCAGCTGGCGCCGGTGCCGGCGTGGCGCGCGGCACTCGCCGACCTCTACGGCCGGCTCGGCCACGAGGCGGAGGCACGGCGCGAGTTTGAACACCTGGCGCGCAACGATTTCACCGATCTGCCGCGCGATCAGAACTGGTTCATCAGCATGGCACTGCTATCCGAGACCTGCGCGCGCTTGCACGACACCGCCCGCGCCGCGGTCCTGTACCGGCAGCTGCGGCCGTACGCCGAGCGCGTCGTGGTGGTGGCCCCCGCGCTGGCGAGCTGCGGCGCCGTCGCGCGCTACCTCGGTATCCTCGCTACCGTGCAAGGTCGCTGGGGTGAAGCCGCACACCATTTCGAGCACGCCCTCGCTATGAACGCGCTAATCGGAGCGCGCCCCTGCCTCGCCCACACCCAGCGTGAATACGCCGAGATGCTTTTGCGCGCACCCTCCCCCTCCCACAACCACGGTGAGGTTGAGGGCGGGCGCGAGCGCGCGCGCGGCCTCCTCGACCAAGCCATTGTTACTTACCGCGAGCTGGCCATGAGCCCTTACCTCGAGCAGGCCGAAACGCTGCGCGCTGAAACCGTCAGGCAGCTACGGCCGGCCGATACACCCGGCCTGCTGCACCCCCGTGCTGCCGGCGCCGCCCCGAACACCTTCCGCCGCGACGGCAAGCGCTGGATCCTGGCCTGGGAGAGCAAGACGCTGCAGCTCAGAGACGGCCACGGCCTGCGCTACATCGCCGAGCTGCTGCGCCGGCCGCATGCGCCGATTCACGCCGCCGAGTTGGCGAAATTGACGATGAGTGCTGACCCCGGCGAGGGCGCCGGCGCTTACCGGCAGATGTCATCGGAGCAACTGGCGCGCGAGCACTTGTCACTGTGCCGCGCCGACAGCGCGGCTCCGGCAGCCGACGGCCGCGCCAAGAGCGAATACGCCCGCCAGTTGCACGAGCTAGGCGCCGAGCTGAAAGAGGCGGAAGCCCGCAACGACCTCGGGCGCATAGCCGGCCTGCGCCAGCACATCGATGGCATCGAGACCGCGCTGACCGGCGCACTGCGGCATGCGCGCCCGGCTGATGAGCGGGTACGCAAACAGGTCTCCAATGCCATCAGCCGGGCGCTGAGTGCCATCGAGCGCCTGCACCCCGCCCTCGCCGTGCACCTGCGCCGCGGGTTGCACACCGGGAAGTTTTGCGCCTATCGGCCGCCGGGGATTGTTGACTGGGAGCTGTAAGTTAGCCGGCAGGCCGGATGTTGTGTTTTTTACTGGAAATGGTTCACCGCGTGATGCCAGGCATCACACCTGATGACCATTGTCACTACCGGCAACTTTTTTCTTGACGGCGCAGCCGTAGTTGTTTAGCCGAGGCTGCGTTGATCGCGATCACCGCATGTGGGATCGCGATGCCAGAGCGACGGCAATGACGGGATGTTCATGGCTGGCTCGTTTTTCACTCACTGTATCAGCCATGCCGGTATTGGTCGGCTCTTGGTAGGCACGGGAAAACGCGACCTCCGGGCGCGTTTTCCTGGTGAGTTCGCTGAAGCCGCGCCGCCCAAGTTGCTACGCCTTGGCGTAGCAGGTGAGGCCGAGATGTAGCGCTTTGATCGGTAGAGCCGGCTGGGCACGCGCTGCAAGCGGGGGCACAACGCCCGGCAAGGGCCAAGAGGGAAAGGGGGGAGCCAATGGAACAGCAACGTCCGCAGGTGATGGTGATCCGCACGGAGAAGTCGATGGGGACGGCTTACGCGCTGCTGATCTTGCTCGGGCAGCTGGGTCTACACCGGTTCTATCTGAACCGGGTGGGATCGGGGATTGCGCAGTTGCTGCTCGGGATCATCGGCTGGGCCACGTCGTTTCTTCTGATTGGCTTTGTGCTGCTGGTGCCGTTGTGGATTTGGCTGGTCATCGATCTGTTCATTACCGCGGGCATGGTGCGCGCGGCCAACGCGGTGTGACGTAGGTCAGCAAGAGTCATAGGAGGGGCCTTCATGTTCATGGATGCTTCAGGTTTCTTCTCTCGTCGGGGATGGCGTACCGGTGTCGTCATGCTCTCTGCCCTTGTCATCGGATGTGGTGGAGGGGGTGGAGGTGAGGGAGGCGGCGGCGCCGAAGTTTGCGCCGACCCGGAGGCGTGCACCGAGGTCGCCTCGGGCGTAGCCGTCTCGACCGTGGTCTCCTTTACCGCCGCCTTGACGGATATCCCCGGCACCGACCTGAGCGGCAGCGCGGCGGCGCTCGGCCGGGCTGGCCGGCGCCCGCTGGAAATCGCGCGGGAGCTCGCCTTGGCCGCAGTCGTGCCCGCGAGCGGCGGCGCTCAGGCAGGCGGTGCGGCGGAGTGCGGGCGCTGCCCGCTGGGCGGGACCGTCTGCGCCTCGTGCAGCGAAGGCGGCGGTAGCAGCACCGTCAGCGGGTCGTTCTCCAGTTGCAGGGGGGAAGACGACTACGGGAACACGCTGCTCATGAACGGCAATCTGTCCGTCACGGTGGGTGCCGCCGGGGTGTGCCGCACCGGTGAAGTTCCCGACGGCGTCAGCATGAGAATGCGGCTGAACGGTTTCTCGGTGGTGATCACCGATCGGTACGGGGACACCATCGGGCGGCTGACCGCGAGCTTCACGGCGAGCATCGAGCCACACGGGTACGGCTGCGCGGGTGAGGATTTCACCGAGTCTCTCGACGGCTCCTTCGACATCCAATCGGCGGAAGATGACGTCAATGGGGCATTGCGATTTCGGGCGCTGCGACTCGAGGTCGAGTCAGCTGGCTTTCCCTGTGTTCGCGACATCCGGGCCAACGGCGGCTTTGACGTCAACGACCGCGCCAACGGCCGGCGCTTTTCGCAGGACTTCCGCGAGTTCCACGTCACGCTGGCCGACGCCGGCGGTGAGATCGTAGCCACGCTGGCTGGCGGCGTGAAGATCGACTGCGTCGGCGACGTCACGCTCCAGACCCGCTCGCCGATCCGACTCGCCCGGGGCACAGCCTGCCCGCACGACGGCCTGTTGGCAGTCACCCGCTCCGAGGGCACCGGGCTGATTCATTTCACCGCGTCCGGCGGCGTCGAGTTCGACTACGACGGGAACGGGACGGTAGATGCCTTCGCCGCCAGCTGCGAGGACGAGTCAGTGAGCCAGTGCCGGTAAGCGCCAGCCTTATGAGACAAGATCCTCACCACGAATTGCGCGAAGAGCACGAAGGGAGAAGACCGGAGCGTCCCCTCCTCGGCCGACCATTGGTCCCATCTTTCACCGCCGCCTTCGTGACCTTTGTGCCCTTCGGTGAACTTCTTGTCCGGTCAGAATTAACCAAGGCCCCCGAAGGAACCGAAGGAAGGGCCATGACGGTCCCGAGAGACCGCCGAATAGGACGACAAACTCGAAGGAGGAGGCCAAGATGACGAAGCAGCAATGGCAATCGCTCGTGATGACCATGTGGCTTGCCGGTTTGGCCGGCTGTGCCGCCAAGATTCCGGTCAAGATGACCTTGCCGGCGGAGACCGATTTGTCGCGCTTCCGCCGGGTGGCGATTCTGCGCTTCCAAGGTAACGGCGGTGATCAGCTGGGCAACGCGCTGGAGGCCACCTTGATGAATGCGCAGGTCAACGGCGAGCCCTACTTCACGCTCGTCAGCCGCGACCGGCTCGATCAGGTCTTGCAGGAACAGAAGCTCGGCACCAGCGGGCTGGTCGATGACAGCAGCGCCGCCCGGGTCGGCAAGGTGCTCGGGGTCGACGGCATGATTGCCGGTTCGGTCAACGAATACGGCACCCGCGACCGCCAGTACAGCGAGGTGCGCGAGGAGACGCATGACAAGAAGACCTACCACGTCACCTACAACTGCATCGAGCGCACCGCGCGCATTCACCTGAACACCAAGTTCATCGACACTTCGACTACGGCCATCGCCATGAGCGTGCCGCTGCAAGGGCACGGCCGGGACCAGGACTGCCAGCGCGCCGGCACCCAGCTGAGCGTAATCGACAGCAACGACATGTTACGCAGCGCCACCGACGAGATGTTCGGTGCCTTTGCCAGGAAGATCGCGCCGCACGACGTGGTGGTGAACATCGAGCTGCGCGAAAAGGACGACGACATCGGCTTCTTCGGCGGCGGCGCCGAGAGCGCCAAAGCCGCCACCGAGCACATCAAGACCGGCGTCACTTACGCCAAGGGCGGCAACTGGTCGCTGGCGATCAGCTCCTGGGAGCAAGCGGCGCAGGCACACCCGAACAGCGCAGCGGCCTTCTACGACATCGGCGTGGCCTACGAAGCGCAAGGCCAGTTGGAGAAAGCCCGCGAGCAGTACCGTAAGGCCGCCCAACTGCGCGCCGAGTCGCTCTACGTCCAAGCCACCGGCACCATCGAGAAGCGCATCCGCGACCGCGAAGCCGTGCGCCGGCAAACCGAAGGGCGGCCGGAGTGAGGCGGCCCCCGGGAGAATCACGAAAGCACGACAGCTCGAAAGCACGAACCGGAGAAACGCTTGGGCGTGGTCTCGATCGACGCGGCGGCGGTCAGCGACCCCGATCGCCAGGCGAGTGATGCTGTGATGTCCCTCGGGATCTTTCGTGGTGTCGCCCTTTCGTGCTGTCGTGATCGCCTCCGCCGGACCGGAGCATCACGAAAGCACGACAGCTCGAAAGCACGAAGCGGAGAAACGCTTGGGCGTGGTCTCGATCCCCCGCCGGGACCAATTCTCGAAGCGGTCGGCGACCCTGATCGTCAGGCGAGTGGCGCGGTGATGTTTGTGGGGATCTTTCGTGTTGTCGACCTTTCGTGCTGTCGTGATCGCAGTGTCTCCTTGCAGAAGTGGGGTGTTCAAGGTCACGTTTCTGCAACAAGAAGAACGCCCGACACATTGCGGTGCGCCGGGCGAATGCGCTGTAAAGGATGACTGCGGGGTTCAGATTGAGGCGACGCATGGAAGGCACCGCCCGCAGCTGGAGCTGATTCGTCGAGAGGGTTGATGGGAGCCCAGATACGAACTGGCGATGCACCCGAGAGATCGAGAGATCGGGGAAATGCAAACGGGCGCCGCCGAGTGCAAGCCGAAGCCGGGGCATGGGGTCTCGATTTGTTTTCCACGCAAAGAGTTTCCGGCCGCCGAGAAAGGGGAACGGAACGATGACACGCATCATCACGATTGGACTTCTGATGGGCTGCCTCACCGTCTTGCGGCTGCAGCTACGCCGATGTCGCGACCAGCGGCGATGGCTCCACGCTCTACGTGACGCGCAACGGGGCCTTCTTCGGGGCGGGAAGAAAGGTGTTCGTGTGCAAACCAACGGGCGGCAAAGTGAACTGTGTCGCCGCCACCGACAGCCCGTGAGGGATGCGGCTGCCGGTTTCTGAACGCGACTGCGCGGTACTTCGCATGGAACCAGAACCAAACGGCACAGTTTCAAGCGCGCGGAAGGGAATGGCCCGAGCTGCCGTGCCCAAGGGGAGGCGGGGGCAGCCGCGGCGGAGGTTTTTCGACGACCCGAGTTTGCGGGTCGATCTGGCGGAAAGTTTTCGAGCAGACTTGCGCCAGCAGAAGCAGGCGAGCCTGGCAGCGAAGGTGCGGTCGCCGCGGGCCCGGCGGTCACGCGACGCCGTCGCTCCCAGCTCGGTGTCCCGCTATGCGGCGGGAAAGATCGCGCCGACGTTGCGTATGGCCCGGCAACTCGCCGCGGCGCTGGGCCGGCCACTGGTAGAAGCGGTGGCGGGCTTCGCGCCGCAGCATGCTCGGCCCACGCCGAGTTGGGCGCAGGTGCTGCTCACCAGCCGCACATACCGCGCGCAGGCGGCGGAGTTGATCAGCATGTTCTCGAACGTGCTGAATCTGATCCACCTCGGGGTTGTGGCGGACCGGGAGCGGCAGCACCGGCGCACCGTGCGGCCGGCCGAAGGGACGCCGGGCTACCGGTATTTCGAGATCGCGCTGGCTTCGCCAGTGCCGCCCGGTAGCGCAAGCGAGTTTCTGCTTTCGTACCAGTTGTTCGATGCCCCGCCGGTCTTTGTCGATTACGCGCGCGTTCAGCTGACACCGCGAGAGGTCCGTGGTGTCGAGCTGTGGACCAATCGCTCTTTCCGCAAGCGCCTGAGCAAACCTGCGGCGCGGGTGTGGGTGCAGACGTGGATCGACGGCAAGGCCACGGACTTCGTTGTCCGCTCCAGCCGGCCGTTCACGCTCAGCCCATTCGTCTCACGCCAGGAGCTGCCGCGACCGCGTGTCGTGGTGCCGTTCCGCCCGTGTGGCATACACCAGCACGCGCAGAGGGCCGGACGGTGATGGAAGGACCGATTGCAGCGGGCGGGCCTGCCCTGCGGCGACCCTTCGGACGTTCGGTGCGAAATGACCTAGCGGTACGCGCCGCCCCTGGTGGTGATCGCTTCCACCCACACGCTGTGTTTGTCGAAGTCCACTCGGAAGACGATGCGCCAGTCGCCAAGACGGTAGCGGAGGCTACCGGCGAACGGGCCGCGCAGAGCCCGGATGTTGCGGTGTTGCAGGTTGCCCTTCTCGAACTCCGCCAAGACGCGATCGACCCTCTCGTATGCCCGCTCGGCTTGAGGCGTGAGCCTAACCGCGAACACGCCTTTGAATCTCTCGCCACGGGCGTCCCATACCGCGCGCCGCTTGTCGCCGGCCGATGTCAATCTCCTTACGCATTGCCTCATCGCTCATCAGATCGAGCGTGGCCTCCCACTCGCCCTGGGCGCACAGATGCTCGGCGAGATCGGCGACCTGCTGCAGCTTGCTCGGTGGCAGTTCTGCCAACGCCGTGCCCAGCCGTTCAGCGATGCGGTTTCGTGCTGCGGAATTTTTCAAGGAAAGCCACCTCCATGGCAGGCAATCTAGTGGACTTCGCTCCGCGCCTCAAGAAGGCACCGCGATGGCGGTGCAGCGACGACATCGCGGATGGCGACGGAGCGTATGCAACCCACGCGACGTTTCGAGTGGGAATGCTCCCGCGGCTTTCATGTTCCGCTTCCTCGCCCGCAAACCTGCGGGAGAGGATGGAGGTGAGGGTGCCATATGCTTCATGGCGGCAGAGGCCATGCAAAACCGGGGATCTGAAGGGCGCGGTCTTGCACGCTA
>JACQVA010000251.1 GCA_016210005.1 Deltaproteobacteria bacterium
CCGGCGAAGTAGAACAAGGAGATCGAAGCAAATCCATCAAGAAGATGGATCACCAATCTCCCTCTCACACTCTGGCGAACGAATCCGGCGCTCCCTTGCGCTCTTCGCCAAATTCAGGCGGCTTCTCGTCGCCGTTCACACCAACTCGTCGACAGTGACCGAACTATTTCCGTCGCAGTCGCCGGTGCAGGAAACACCAGAGGAAAGCTCGATGTCAAATACGCCCCCGTCGATCCCGGCGTAGAGCGTCCTCGGCGTGGTCGGGTTGATGGCTAGTGCGAGGACGGTGGGGTTGATCACGCCGGCGTTGACCGCGCTCCAGCTGCCGCCTGCTGGCCGATGTGCATATCTCGCCGCGGACGGTCGAGTTCCTCCGCACGCTCGGTCACGATGTCGTTCGCGAAGGGTTCATCATCACGGAGCAACCGTTGTCGGCGCGCACGGAGGCAAGCCGGTGTCGTCAACGAGCTGCTGGAGGAGTCTCTGGTCATCAGGGCGGAGGGCTGGCTTGCCGGCAAGACAGCGGCAGAGGTGCGGACCGGCGGGCGCCGGGTCGCCCAGGGCAATGTAGGCCTCCGCGAGACGCAGGTGATTTTCGAGCACCTCCGGGTGCGTCTGCGCCAAACCTTCGAGCAGTTGGAGGCCGATCTCGGAGTCGCCATGCTGGAGTAACACGGCGGGGGCCATGACATACAAGGTGCCGAGCAGCCGCGTGGCCGCCCCGCCGCGAAAGTCGGGATCGAGATCTCGGCTCCGCCGGGCGCAGCGCTCGATCTCCGGGACGAGATGCGCGGCCAGGAGACCCTGTTGTTGCACCAGTCGGCCCGTCACCGCGGCCCGCGCGAACATGAATGGGGCGGTATCCTCCTCGTACACCCGCACAATGTCGTACGCGTATTCGCGATCGGCGGGGGTGCCAGCGGCGATCAGGGCTTCGAGCGCGTCCGATAGTTGGAGCGTGACATGTTCGGTGGGATAGTGCGAGCACGTCTTGCCGATCACCTACCCCTCGGAGTTCGGGATGGACGGCGGCGAGGGTACCATAATTGATTCCGCCGAGAACCCCGTAGTTCTACGCGCGTAGTTTCCCGATCTGTCAGTCCACTGCCTCCGGGCGTACAAGAGCGGCATGGAGCGAGTTACGAGAGTAGTGGGTCCTTCCTACTCTGATTCTGCCGGCTGCGCCGCAGAGGAGCCAAGCGGCCGAGACGTTGGCGGGGTATGCCCCACGCCCCTCCGGCTTCTCGTCATCGAAGATAATCCTGACGACGCCGAATTTATCGTGCACGAGTTGCAGAGACGCGGGCACCAGGTTGCTTCGCATGTCGTGCAAAGCGCCTCCGCGTTGAAGGCCGCCCTGCGGCAGGAATGGGACCTAATCACGTGCGACTGGGCCCTACCCGGGTTCAGCGCTCCGGCCGCCCTGAAGATTGTGGGCGAACACGGTGTTGACGCGCCGGTTATCGTCGTGTCCAGCCAAGTCACCGAAGACGTTACCTTGACCGCTATGAAGGCCGGGGCATGTGATGCCGTCAGTAAGCGAAATCTGGCGCGCCTAGGTTCGGCGGTCGAGCACGAATTGCGCGCCGCTGACGAACGGCGGGCATGCCGGCGGGTCGAAGCGGCGCTCAAAGCCTCCGAAACCCGATACCGGCGCCTGTTCGAAACGGCCGAGGATGGCATCTTCATCCTGGATGCCGAGAGCGGCGGGATCATCGACGTGAACCCGTTTTTGCTGGAGTTGCTTGGCTATACCCGCGAGCAAGTGGTGGGGAAGCAGCTCTGGGAGCTTGGTGCGTTCCGCGACATTGCCGCGAACCAGGGCGCCCTTCGCGATCTGCAGACGAAGGAATACATCCGCTACGAGCATCTCCCCCTCGAATCGGAAGATGGGCGGCGCACGGACGTGGAGGTCGTTGGCAACGCCTACCAGGAAAACGGCAGCCGAGTCATCCAGTGCAATGTCCGGACTATTACAGAACGCAAACGGGCGGAACAAGAGATCGGCGCGCTCAATGCGGAGCTGGAACGGCGGGTTCAGGAGAGAACGGCGCAGGCGGAGGCGATCAACAACGAGTTCGAAGCCTTTAGGCATTCCATATCCCACGACCTCCGCGCGCCGCTGCGGCTGATCGAGGATTTCAGCAAGCTGCTGCGGGAGGAGCACGCCGGTCAGCTCGACAGCCAAGGCCGCCACTGCGTTGATCAGGTGCAGGCGGGCGCGCGGCGCATCGAACAGCTCATAGCGGACTTGCTCGGCTTCTCCCGCACGGCGTAGGCGTAGATGAGGCAGGCCGTTGGCGGGCATGCTGTGCTTAGGCCCCTGAGGAAGGCGGGCCGAGGTTTTCCACTATCAGGGTGGCGGCGCGGCGGGAGAATAGTAACGTGTTGTGTCCCACGCCGGCCAATTCGATGTTGCAGGCGCCGGGATCCTAACCGCGTGGATGTACGTGAGCCGATCCTGACCGGGCTGCCGGTTAAGGAATAGGGACCGCACGCGTAGAACCACGCGCGTAGTACTCCGGGCTTACGAGCCCTGCCGTTCCTCTCTTATAAGCGACGTATGGCGACGCTGTGCGCCAGCGCCGAAGCGATCGGGGCCGGCCCGCGCTGTGGCGTGACCGGGAGGTTACCAATGATGAGACGCATCCTGCTAACCGTCACCGCGTGTGTGTTCGCGCTTGGCGGGATCGGACCCAAGCCGTGCACCGGCAAAGCACAGAACGCACGCAGCGGTCCCACCCCGCCCCGGCTCCGCTTCGTCGATGGCGCGGTGTCGTTCTGGCGCCCGGGCGCCGAGGAGTGGACCCAAGCCCAGGTTAACACCGCGATCGCCGCCGGTGACTCCCTCTACGCCGGAGACGGTGCCAACGTGGAGATCCAGATCGGGCCGCGTGAGTTTGTGCGCGCGGGCAGCAACACGCAGATCGACCTCTCAACGCTCGACTCCGATTACATGCAGTTCCAGATCACTGGAGGGCATGCCGCCCTTGACCTGAAGACGCTGCCCCGCGGCCAATCGATCGAGGTTGATTCGCCGAACGCCGCGTTCACCATCGATCGTTCCGGCTACTATCGCGTTGACATCGATGAGAACAGGACCGCATTCAGCGCCGCCCGCGGTGGGACAGCTACGGTCATGCCGGTCGCCGGGGAGACGACCGACGTCTCCGACAACCAGCAGATCATCATCGAGGGTACCGAAGCAGTTCAGGTCAGCGTAAATGCAGCGCCCGCGCCCGATGAGTGGGATCGCTGGAACCACGATCGCTCGGCGCAGCTCGGCGAGGCGCCCCGCAGCGCGCAATACGTGCCGGCGGAGATCGCGGGCGCAGACGATCTCGACCGCTACGGCGACTGGCGCGAGCAGCCGCGCTATGGCCACATCTGGGTTCCGCGCGACGTGCGGTCCGATTGGGCGCCCTACAGCACGGGCCGGTGGGTGTACGATCCATACTACCAGTGGACCTGGGTCGACGAAGCGCCGTGGGGTTGGGCTCCGTATCACTACGGCCGGTGGGTGTACGTCGACGGATTCTGGGGCTGGGCTCCAGGCCCGGTGGTAGTGGCACCGGTCTACTCGCCCGCGCTGGTGGCGTTCTTCGGAGCTCCCGGCATCGGGGTGTCCGTTGGCGTCGGCCTCCCTTTCGTGAGCTGGGTTGCGCTCGGTTTCGGTGAACCGATCATCCCGTGGTGGGGGCACCGGGGGTTCGTCGGCCGGCCCTACTGGGGCGGCTGGGGTGGCCCGCGCGTCGTGAACAACGTCGTCATCAACAACACGACAATCGTCAATGTCACAAACGTAAACAGGTTTCAGAACGTCGAGATCAGGAACGCCGTGATTGGAGCGGATCGCAACCAGTTCGGCCGCGGCCGCGCTGAGCACGTGCGACTCGATGCGGCGCTCGTGCAACGGTTGAAGCCCATGCGAGGCGATCTCAAGGTGCAGCCAGTGGCGGCGAGCCTCGTGCCGCGCGAAGCGCATGGGCAGCGTCCGCCTGATCGACTGCAGAGGCGCCAGGTCGTGACCACACGAGCGCCGCAAGATCCGATGAGCCGTCTGCGGGCCAAGGGCATCGAGGCCAAGGCGCCCGTGATGAGACCCGAGCCACGTGTCGTGCGAGCACAGCGCGGATCTGGCGTTTCCGGTGCACGACCGCAGGCGGGCGTCGGGGCCACGGCTCCGGAAGCAACCGGCCCGCAGGGCGGAAAACGCGAACGCATGGAGCGAGCCGG
This sequence comes from Deltaproteobacteria bacterium, assembly GCA_016210005.1. Classification (NCBI taxonomy): domain Bacteria; kingdom Pseudomonadati; phylum Myxococcota; class Myxococcia; species Deltaproteobacteria bacterium. The sequence continues at coordinate 4,237 of JACQVA010000251.1, forward strand.
CCCGTCGGGACAGCAGCCACCGCCAGTGTCCGGAGCGCAGCGCCCCAGTCGGGTCGAAACCGGACGCTCAGAGCGGTCCTCCGGCCCGCCAGCGCGCGCCGAGCGGCCAAAGCCCGCAGCACCGGTCACATCCGAGCGTGCGATGCCACCTCGGCCACCGCGCGAGAAGCGCGAGCGTGTGGAACGGACTAGCCCATCGGGGCAGGCGCCACCGCGCGACAAGCGCGAGCGTGTGGAACGGACTAGCCCATCGGGGCAGGCGCCACCGCGCGACAAGCGCGAGCGTGTGGAACGGACTAGCCCATCGGGGCAGGCGCCACCGCGTGGGAAGCGCGAGCGTTTGGAGCGAACCAGCCCGCCGGGGCAAGCGCCCGCACCCCCCGCCGTTCGTGAACGCAGTCGCCCCGCTCCTGCTCGCGAAGTGCCGCCCAGCTCGCGCGCCGAGCGACCGGCACCCCCAGAGGCGCCGCCACAGCAGCCGGCGGCTCCGCAGCAGCCATCGCATCCGCAGGCTCCGCCACGGGAGCGGGCGGCCCCGCAGCAACCCTCACGTGGGCGCCCGGCGCAAGGCGACCCAAAGAAGGCGCACGAGGCGCCGGGACAGGAGCGATAGTCGTTGGCGGTCTCCGGCTTCAGTGAAGCGGGTTCGCAGGGGAAAGCCTGGGAGCCGGCGAATACCCATGCTCAACAGGAGGAGGACAACGTGCACCACAGAACAAGAACAAAGGTGATGGCCGTGGGGTTGCTCCTCGGCCTGCTGACGCTCGGCGTGGCCGCGGGGTGCGCGAGCCACGTGACCAAGACCACGCAGACGGTTAGGACCGAGGAGCCGGCCGCTGCGGCTGACAGCGACGAGGCGCAGCCGCAACGTCCAGCCGCGAGCACCGTAACAACCAGCACCACGACGGAGAGCGACAAGAGTTCTCCTGGAATCGTCGGCAGTGCTTTCGGCCTGGTGTGGGCCCTTGTCAGCTTCCCGTTTCGGGTCGTCGGGGCGCTGTTTTGAGAACACGGGCCTGGCGGAGTTCACCACGGTTCCTACGGTGCCTTCCCAGGACTGCACCGGCATCACTGGACGAGGCTCGCGGTCGTGCGCAGATGGGGCCCCCCCTCGCACACGCCTCAATCAGCTCAATTGACGGAGGACATACATGGACGAGTTCAGCAAGAACGCGAACCCGATAGCGGCAGGAGTCGCCCCGGCCGCAAGAGAACATACGGCACCGTTACGGGCGTGGCGTCGACGGTTGCTCGTCTGCGCGTATGCTCTCATCATCTGTTGCCGGCTGCCGTCAGGCGCGGCGGCGGAGAGCACGGAAGACGAAAGTTACATTCGCGGTTACGTAGCGGCGATCTTGCAGCAGGAATTCAAGATGGCCGCGCCCGCGGTAACCGTGAAGGGCCGGCTGATTACGATCGCCGGTGACCTGAGCGACAACGACCGCAACAAGCTGCAGGGGATTCTCGACAAGAACGGTCACGGTCAGTACCGCCTGGTCGTAGAGGAGATTTCTTCCGTGGAGTCGTTCCCCGGCCCACGGTATTCTTGCCGCTACTCGCCGATCCCCGTTGGCCGCACTTCTCGGCCGCGTACCACTATTATCTCGGCGACAAGGCCTTGAAGCATGCGGCGGGCGTCAGCTTCGGAGAGTCCTTCTCTCTCGTGCGATTTCACGTGAGCCCGCACTCGGCCGTCGATCTCGGAATTCAGGCGGGTGTATTCTCGATCTTCGATTTGGGCTCCAAGTCATTCGATCTCCTCAACGCCGATTATATGATCGGTCTGCCGGTCGCCTATCGCAACGGAAAGTTCAGTGCCCTGTTCCGGGCCTTTCATCAGAGCTCGCATCTGGGAGACGAGTTTCTGCTGCGGCACTCTTCCCCCACGCGCGTCAATCTGAGTTATGAGATGCTCGATGTCCTTGGCTCCTACGAATGGCCCTGGGGTTTTCGCACTTACGCCGGGGCCGGGTACATCGTCCACAACGAGCCCCACCTCGACCCAATAGCAACGCAGGGTGGCATAGAGTGGGTCGGCTTGGAGGAGGGGGGCCTGCAGTTGGTCACTCAAAGAATCGCCCCACTTTCGCATTTCAAGGTGCGCCCGATCGCGGCATTCGACGTGAAGTTCCACCAAGAGGGCGGATGGGCCGGCGACTATTCCCCTCGAATCGGTGTGCAGCTCAGCCGGGGAACCACGCGCAACTTCCAGCTGCTGGCGGAGTATTTTCACGGCAAGTCCCCCAACGGACAGTTCTACGTGAACAACGTCGAGTACGTCGGCATCGGCGGCCATCTCCACTTCTGAACCCCTCGCCGCGTCGGCATGAGAGCGTAGCGCCAAGGCACCGAGACGTAGCGAGGAAGGAGCCGTCGCGATTGACTCCGCGTTCTTCGAGCGCAGCATTCCAAGCCGACTTCACTGTAATCGCTCTCGTCAGCGTCACAAGCGCCACCGCACCTACTGTAGAAGCGCTGTCGCGCTGTTCGGTGGCCGAGGCCCGATCACAATTGGGTAACCGCGGCGGCGCTCACTGACACAGCGTCGCACATCACGCAACACGTGTCACATCGAACGACGGAAGGAGAAACATGACCCAACGAAGCAGAATCAATTCCCGAGCAGCTGGATGGAGGGCCAGTGTGCTCGTCGCGATGCTGAGCTGCACCATGCCGGGCCCTGCTCTGGCGTCACCGAGCGACGCCTGGATAACTACGAAGATCAAGTTGGCGCTGCTCACGACCGAGGGCGTCAGCGGTACGGCCGTGAGAGTCGATACCATCAATCATCGTGTGACATTACACGGCAAGGTGCGCTCCGGCGAGGAGAGGGAGAAGGCCGAGAGCGTCGCCAAGACGATCGACGGCGTGCAGGGGATGGTGAACCTCCTGGAGGTGGTGGCGCGGCGGAACGAGAAGGCGGTGCAGCGATCTGACGACCGCATCAACAAGGGAGTTACCCAAGCGCTAAAAGCCAACGCTTCTCTGAATGGGAGCAGCATCTCCCTGAAATCCGTGAACAACGGTGTGGTACTGCTCGTGGGGACGGCGAAGACGCTGGCGGATCACCTGAGCGCCGTCGAGGTCGCGGCTGGCGTCCCCGGCGTCCGACGCATCACGAGCGAAATCCAGAGCCCGGACACCTTGACTGACGCGGAAATCTGGCGCGACGCCAAGAAGGCCCAGGTGTCCAATGCCGCGTATGGTGTAGGGAACGCGTCGCGCGACGTGTATATCACCTCGATGACGAAGATGCGCCTGTTGGCCGACAGCCGGACGCCGGCGCTCGATATAAATGTGGACACGCGAGATGGCGTGGTGACGCTGTTCGGCATGGTGCCCGGGAAGGAAGCGAAGCGGGCCGCAGAGGCCGATGCGCGCAAAGTGAGCGGTGTCAAGCGTGTCATGAACGAACTGCAGGTGGTGTCGAGCGCCACGCAGCCCGCCGTGAAGGCGAATGACGACGACATCGAGCGCGACATGAGGAAGACCTTTCAGGACCATGCTGACTTCAAGGACATCAGCATTCAAGTGAAGAACTGCGCCGCGCGGCTGACCGGAACCGTTTCCACCGGGATGGACCGCCTCGAAGCGGCGATGGTTGCGCGTGCGACGCAGGGCGTGTGCTCGGTACAGGACGATCTGCGCATCGCGGACTAATCTGGGGCAGGTCCACGGCTAGTGGAATATGGGGCAATGTGGTCGCACGTCGCGCAGCATCTCGTGCGGCCAAGTACGGCGTTGACAAGCGGGTCCACTACGAAGCGCACGACTCCGGACTGCGCAGAGACCGCAATCGTGCGGGAGAAGCAGCTGAAGAAGTGGCGCCGCGCCTGGAAGATGACCAATTGCGTCCCTTTCGGCCATGGGCCTCGGCCTGACAGTACACAGTACTGTCAGACTGGTGAGGATTTGCCCGGTCGGCTGCACGTTACCCACAAATTTGTCGCACACCCCCCACTATCTTGCCAGCCAGCTCTCCTTGCGGGACCGCAGGCTGATCCAGGGCTTCGTCAACGCTGCGTTGGAACAAACCACGCGCTGGGCCGTCGACGTCGGACTTCCTCCGGTTCCGGCGCCTTGGTAGTGCACAATTGCGGGGCGCACGAACGGATCGGCCCGCGATTCGATCCGTGCTTGCTTAACGAATGAAGTTCGTGTCGAACGCGGCCGCATCTGCGCCGCGTTCGAGATGAGAAAGGGTTACCGCGCAACTAAAAGCACCGCGGGGCGCCCGTTGGCGCCCCGCCCGAGACTGCTCGGCCACCACCCCCCAACCGCCGGGGAGTCCTCAACACCGGCCACCACCCCACCGCACTCCCCACGCTTGCACACCGCAACGCCCCGGCCCCCGCCGGGCGCCACTGCGGCGATCTGCACCTCCACCTACGAGCAGCCGCTAGTCGCCCCGCAGTTGAGGCACTTGTAGCAGCTGCCGTTGCGCACCATGATCGCCCCGCAGTCGGTGCAGCTCGGCGCATCGGCCTGCGGGCTGAACCCCAACGACTCGACCAAGCGCGCTGCATCTCCCGCCGGCGCGCCACCGGCGGCCTCCGGCTCGCTGGCGCTGCTGGGCGCCCCCAGACCCATTCCGCTGCGCTGCTCGGCATTGAGAAAACGGGTGCCGAGAAAGCGGAAGATGTAGTCGGTGAGCGACTTGGCCATCGGGATCTCGGGGTTCTTGGTGAATCCCGACGGCTCGAAGCGAACGTGACTGAACTTGCCGACCAAGGCTTCGAGCGGCACGCCGTATTGCAACGCCAGCGAGGTCAGCGTCGCGATCGTATCCATCAGGCCGGAGATGGTGCTGCCCTCCTTGGCCATCTTGATGAAAATCTCGCCCGGGGTGCCGTCTTCGTAAAAGCCGACGTGGATGTAGCCCTCGTGGCCGGCAATCTCGAACTTGTGCCGCACCGAGCGGCAATCCTGGGGCAAGCGCCGGCGCACCGGGCGGAATTCCGGCCGCGCCTCGACCGTGACCTTCTTGTCGTCGCGCGCGGTGTTGAGCGGCTGGGTGCGTTTACAGCCGTCACGGTAGATCGCCACCGCTTTCACGCCCAAGCGCCAGGCCTCCATATAGGCCTCGGCGATGTCGTCGACGGTGGCTTCGTTGGGCATGTTGATGGTCTTGGAAATCGCGCCCGAAATAAACGGCTGCACCGCACCCATCATCCGCAGGTGGCCGAGGTGATGAATGCAGCGGCTGCCCTTCGCGGCCTTAAAGGCGCAGTCGAACACCGGCAAATCGGCATCGCGCAAATGCGGCGCACCCTCGATGGTGTCGTGGTCATCGATGAACTCGATGATGTCCTGAATCTGCTTCGATTCGTAACCCAGCCGTTTGAGTGCGCGCGGCACGGTCTGGTTGACGATCTTCAGCATGCCGCCGCCGACCAGCTTCTTGTACTTCACCAGCGCGATGTCGGGCTCCACCCCGGTGGTGTCGCAATCCATCATGAAGGCGATGGTGCCGGTGGGCGCGAGCACGGTCAGCTGCGAGTTGCGTACGCCGGCCACTTTGGCGAGGGCGTGGGCATCGTCCCAGACTTGGCGCGCCGCCGAGAGCAAGTCGAGCGGCACGTAAGCCGAGTCGATCTTGTGCGAACAGCTACGGTGCTTGGCGATGACTTCGAGCTGGGGCTCGCGGTTCGGTGCATAGCCGGCATAAGGCCCCATGTGCTGAGCCACGCGCGCCGATTGCAGGTAGGCTTCGCCGCACATCAGCGAGGTGATCGCTGCGGCGTAGTGGCGGCCGGCGTCGGAGTCATAGGGCAAGCCCAGCGACATCAGCAGCGCGCCGAGGTTGGCGTAGCCCAGGCCCAGCTCGCGGAAGGCCTTGGCGTTGGCGGTGATCTCCGGCGTCGGGTAGCTGGAGTTGTCGACGATGATGTCCTGCGCCGTGGTCACGATGCTGACCGCGTGGCGGAAGGCCTCGACGTCGAAGTCGCCATCGTCGCTGACGAACTTCATCAGGTTGAGCGAGGCGAGATTGCAGGCCGAGTTGTCGAGGTGCATGTATTCGGAGCACGGATTGGAGGCGTTGATCCGGCCGCTGGCGGGACAGGTGTGCCAGGCGTTGATCGTGGTGTCGAACTGCATACCCGGGTCGCCGCACAGGTGTGTGGCTTCGGCGATCATGCGCAGCAGGTCGCGCGCCTTGTAGGTACCCATCACCGCGCCGCTCAGCACCGCCCGGGTATGCCACTGGCCATCTTCCTCGACCGCCTTCATGAACTCGTCGGTCGCCCGCACCGAGTTGTTGGCGTTTTGGAAGAACACCGAGCCGTAGGCCGGCCCATCGAGCGAGCCGTCATAGCCGGCGTCGATCAGCGCCCAGGCCTTCTTTTCTTCCTCTTCCTTGCACTTGATGAACTCGACGATGTCGGGGTGATCGAGGTTGAGCACCACCATCTTGGCCGCCCGGCGGGTCTTGCCGCCCGACTTGATCACGCCCGCGGAGGCGTCGGCCGCTTTCATGAACGACACCGGTCCGGAGGCGGTGCCGCCACCGGCGAGTTTCTCCTTGCCGGAACGGATCGGGGAGAGGTTCACGCCCGAGCCCGAGCCGCCTTTGAAGATGATGCCTTCGTTGCGATACCAGCCGAGGATCGACTCCATCGTGTCCTGCACCGACAAGATGAAGCAGGCCGAACACTGAGGCCGCGGTTCGATCCCGACGTTGAACCACACCGGGCTGTTGAACGAGAGCTTTTGGTGCAGCAGCAAGTGGGTCAGCTCGTCGCTGAACGTCTGCGCGTCCTCCGGCGTGGCGAAGTACCCTTGGCGCTCGGCCCAGGCACGCAAGGTGTCGGTCACACGGCCGATGAGCTGGCGTACGCTACGCTCGCGCTGCGGGCTGCCCAAGTGGCCGCGGAAGTACTTCGAGACCACCACGTTGGTGGCCAGCTGCGACCAGGTCTTGGGGAACTCTACGTCGTGCTGCTCGAAGACGACCTCGCCGCCTTCGCCTTGGATGACCGCGCTGCGCAACTCCCATTCCACCGTGGCGTACGGGTCTTCGCCCGCGGTGGTGAACAAGCGCCGCAAGCGTAGGCCAGTGGCCGGCGAGGTATCGGCTGCCTCACCCAGCATCCGCCCGTCCTCCTCTCTCCGCCGCGCCCTCTCCACCATGGTCATCTCCCTTTATCTTGTGGGGGTCTGGTATATGCACCACCATATATTGTGTTGTCAAGAGTTTTTTTTCAAGCCCCGCAATTTTCCCCTCAGGCTCGCATTTCGCGCCCGGCCCCAGTACGATGCCGCGATGGCCGTACGCGCTGACCGCCCCGATTCGATCGCCGGGGTTCTGCCTACCGTGCTGCTGCGCGTCGATCCCGAACGTCAGCTGCGAGCCTACGCGCTGTGGAAGTGCTGGGATGAGATCGTCGGCGCCGCGATCGCGCAGCGGGCGCAGCCGGCACGCTTTCGCAACGGCATCCTCTTCGTTACCGTCGCCAGCCACACCTGGATGCAGGAACTGCAGTTTCTCAAGGACGACATCCGCACCCGACTCAACCAACGTTTGGGTGAAACCGACCCGCCGTTGCTGCGCGACATCTACTTCGTCTCGGGCTCGGTGAAGCCGGCGGCCGTAGTCGCGCCCAGCGCGCCGCCGGCGCAGAGCGAAGCCGAGGTGCCGGTGATGGCCGCGCTACCATCCAGCGGGGATGCGCGCCTCGATGCCTTGCTCACACGCATTGCTCGCGCCCACGCGCGCCGGCGCCGGGGCAAGTGACGGCGGCCGCAGCATTCATCGGTCGTTGCATTCCTTGACGGCTGCGGGCAGGAATCGGCGCAAGTCGGCGAGGTCGTCATCATCAATCGATATCGCGCCGGCTGCCAACAAGCCGGCGTTCTCGCCCAGCCAGGAGAGCACGCATTGCCCGCGATCGAGGGCAGCAAAGCAGATGCGCTCGATTTCACCACCGGGCCGCGTGTGCACGGCGACGATCACATCGGCGAGCGCGGCAATCAACTCGTCGCGCCGGGCCCCGTTGCGTGCCACCGCGTGATCACAGAGCCGAAACGGCGACAGCACCAGGGTGCGGGTGGCGTCGAGCACACCCCGGCCTGGGCCCAGTCCGAAGGGGTCGCGGTCGAGGTGGCGCCCGAAGGCGGCGAACAGGCCGCGATCCAATATGATCACCCGCGCCGGTGCCGAGCGTGCCAGCACGGCGGCGATCCGGTGCGAGGCCTTCATGCCACCGCTGGCCACCACCAAGTCCTGCGCCGCCGCCGCTTGCGTTACCCGAATGGTCGCGCTCACGGCGCGCTCGTGCACCGTGCGCGAGTTCAGCACGGCCAGCACCGGCGCTTCCAAAGCCGCGGCCGCACCGAGCGCAAACACCACCGGCGGATGGGGCTCGAGGCGCTCGCGCCAGCGGGTGGGATACAACGCATCGGCGGGCAACCAAGCCGCGACGCCGCCGGCGACCATGCGCCCGACCAACTCCTGGGCCTCGCGCTGCCGCCGCTCGGCTTCACGGCAGATGTGCTCCACCGCGGGCGCCGGCAGCTTGTAATCGTCCACGAGCGTCGCCGCGGGCAGGCGGAAGAACTCCGCCAGACCGAGGCCGCGGGCAGCATTGAGCTGGAGGACGCGTGTGGCCGCTTTTTCGCCCACGTGCGGCAACTGCGAGAGCATAACCGCTGCCAGCGTTATTTCGTCGTCCATGGCTCAGCTCCACCGGTTGACTGCGATCAAGCGCGCCAAGAGGCAACGTCGCACCGAGAATAGAACTCGCTCTCCTACCCGGGCACACCGCCGCGATCGCTGCAGCCATCGCCGCCGCCATCTACGCCGCGTACCCCGGCATCGGCGGGCGTTGCCGGTTCCGCTTCGCCATCCAGCAGTTGGTGCTCGACATCGGCATTGTTCCGCGGCCGGTGGCGCCCGCCGGCCGGCTCACCGATGTGCACGATCTCGGTGCGGTCAAGCGCATGCTGCACCAGCGCCGGCACTTCGAGTGCCGCTTCGGCCGCCTGCGCTTCGGCCACCGACATGCGTGTGGCGGGATGGCGCGGCACAAACAGCTGGCAGCAGTCTTGATCCGGTTGGATTGAAATCTCGTAAGTGCCGATCGCTTGCGCTTGCTGTGTGATCTCGTGCTTGTCCATGCCGATCAGCGGACGCAGCACGGGCAGCTCGGTGGCCTGAGCCGTAACGCACAAGTTCGCCAGGGTCTGCGAGGCTACTTGCCCGAGACTCTCGCCGGTTACCAGGGCGGCGGCACCGGCCTGTTGGGCGATGGCGGCAGCGATACGCATCATCATGCGCCGGTAGAGCACAACGCGGTAAGGCCGCCGCACCTGGGTGACGATCTCGCGCTGCACCTCGCCGAAGGCCACCAAGTGCAGCGACGACTCGAACTGGTACGGCGTCAATGCGCGCACCAGTTCGACGGCCTTGTCGCGGCTGGCGCGGTCCTGAAACGGCGCACCGTGGAAGTGCACGAAGTCGAGCCGGCAACCGCGCCGCATCATCCGCCACGCCGCCACCGGCGAGTCGATTCCGCCGGAGAGCAGGGTCACAAGTTGGCCGCCGGTACCGACCGGCAAGCCGCCGGCGCCCGCGAGCTTTTCGAGGGAGAAGAAGGCCTCGCGCGGCAGAATCTCGGCGGTAATGAGCAGCGCCGGATCAGAGAGATTCACCGCCGCCCCGCTCTGCGCCTGCACCGCCGCGCCGATTATGCTGTTGATCTCGGGCGACGGCAGCGGGAACGACTTGTCGGCGCGCTTGGTGTGAATGGCGAAACTAGCGAAAGTGCGCTCCTTGACGGCCGCGAGGATGGCGTCGGTGAGCTGCTCGAGGTTGCGCTCGGTGCGCTGCGCCAAAGCGAAGTTGGCAAGGCCGAACACCTGTGACAGCCGCTGCTGGATCACCGGCCAGTCGGCATCCTTGCCCAGGATGACCACGATGCGCCCGGGCGCCGGTTTGATCCGGCGCACACCCGTGCCACGCAACGCGCGGCCGATGTTATTGATGAGTTGGCGCACGAACAACGGGCGGTTCCCGCGTTTGAGCGCGACTTCGTGATAGCGGCAGATGATCCGATTCACCGGCCGACCATAGCACACCGCGAGCCGCACCCAACAACCAGCGGCGACGCGGTCCCACAGAAGGATCGCGGCTGCAAGAGCGGGTAGAGTGACGCTACGCAACGGACCCGATCCGAAGAACGGTGCCCGCCAAGCTGCCAAGCGGAATGAGGAGTGAAACCCCAACATTCCATGAGGCGGAACACGATCAACCCCGCTACGGTGGGGTTTCGCGCGGCCGCGGCTGTGGCTGCGCGAACGAGTGTTTGCGCGCCGGCCCCGCTTTGCTCTATCTTCTGGTGGCGTGAAGATACCAGAGCTATTTGCCCAGGATGGGCCGGTGTTCTCATTCGAGTTCTTCCCGCCCAAGACCGAACAGGGCGAGCAGGCCCTGTACGGAACCATCGCCCGGCTGCGCGAGCTGGAGCCTGCCTTTGTCTCTGTAACCTGTGGGGCCGGGGGCTCGGTGCGCAGCAAGACCGTCGAGTGGGTCACCCACATCAAGCACGAGGTCGGGATCGAGGCGATGGCTCACCTGACCTGCGTCGGCTCGAGCCGGGAGCAGATTGCCGCCGAACTTGCGGCGCTGCAGGCAAACGGGATCGAAAACGTGCTGGCGCTGCGCGGCGACCCGCCGCGGGACCAGCCCCAGTTCCAGCGCCCGGCCAACGGCTTTGCCTACGCCTGCGAGCTGGTGGAGTTCATCCGCCGCTGCGGCTACCCGATGGCCCTCGGCGGTGCGGGTTATCCCGAGGGTCACACCGAGTGCCGCGACTTGGCGCTCGACCTCGAACACCTGCGGCTCAAAGTCGACGCCGGCTTAGACTTTGTCATCACTCAGTTGTTCTTCGACAACACCGCCTATTTTGCTTTCGTCGAGCGCGCGCGGGCGCACGGGATTGGCGTGCCGATCGTGCCTGGCATCATGCCGATCACCAACGTGGCCCAGATCGAGCGCATGACGCTGATGTGCGGCGCCAGCATACCGCACGACCTCCAGGCGCGCCTGAACGCGGTGCGCGACGATGAAGCGGCGGCGCGCACCGTCGGCATCGAGCACGCCACGGCGCAGTGTCGTGATTTGCTGGCCGGCGGCGTGCCCGGCATTCATTTCTATACCCTCAACCAGTCACCAGCCACCCGTACCATCCTGGCGGAACTGCGGCGCTAGCCGTGGCAACCATCATCACTTTCACGCCGTTGCAGCCGCCACGCCGCACCCACGTGGGAGCGAAAGGGCGCTTGTTGCTGCACGTCTGTGAAGACACCGGCGGCCGTAAACACCGCCAGCGCCTGCCGCTCGGCAGCGTGCGCGGGATCTCATACCTCGACGCCTTGTGCCTGCATTGCGGCGCGCACATGGTGTGGGTGGACGATGATCAGCCGCGGCTAGCCGACTACGATCACGAGCCCGAAACTGCCGCCAGCGGCGACAGTGAGCCGCTGGACTGAACGGCCAAAACCACCGCTGAGAGCCTGTGGGGAAATCAACGATGTGCCCGCGGTCGCGACGAAGTGCGGCGGGAGCACCGCTCCCGCCCTCAAGATTCGGAAGGCGGAGCGAATGGCATCATTGTTGAGGGGTGGAGCATTGCTCCACCCCTGCCAGTTTTTCACAGCCTCTGAGGAGTCCCTGACCGGGTGGCGCCTAGCGTCACCTACGGCCAAGCGACTCCATGGACACGCTGCGGTGTCGCTATCCCCTTCAGCTCGACGCTACGCCCGGCATCGAAGCACAGCCCGCTCGCGCCCTGTGTGACATCCTTAAGGGCCGCGGAGACCAGGATCTCTCCGCCGGTCGCCTGTGCCGCAATGCGTGCCGCCAGGATCACCGTACGGCCGAAGAATTTGTCACGGTCCTTGATCGCTTGGCCGCAATGCAACCCGATGCGTACGCGGATCGGCTGCTCGCGATGCTCGGCGCTGTATCCCGCAAACGCGCGCTGGATGGCGATGGCACAGCGCACACCGCTCAGGGGCTGCGCGAAGCCAAGCAGGAAGCCGTCGCCTTGCAGCTCCAGCTCATGACCGCCGTGCGCCCGCAACTGCTCGCGCACGATGGCGTTATGCGCTTGAATGACCTTGAATGCCCCGCTGTCACCGAGCCGCTCGGTCATCGCCGTGAACCCTTCCATGTCGCTGAACATCAGAGTGACCATGCCGTCGGGGGCAACGCTGCCGCTCAGGTCGGGCTGCTGGCGCTCGACCGCCGCGGCCACGGTTTCGATCGAGGTCTTGACGTCATTGCTCGCGATACCTTGGGCGTGCAGCTTCAGCGTCAGCGCCTTCTCCACGACCAGCTTCATCCCCAACTCGCCGGCTATGTCCTGATCCTGCCCGAGAAGTGTTCGCTGGACACGGTGACGTGAGATGTTAGGGTCCTTCAGCAAGCTTGGCAAAGACTTTGAAGAACTCGGCGATGTCGTCCAGGCG